>JBGSID010000134.1:0-9448 GCA_041751895.1 Lysobacteraceae bacterium
ACGACTGCGGCCCGGTGCTGCCGCCGTGGGCGCCGGAGGAGTTGTTCGAGCAGCGGATGGCACGCGAGGCTGCGGGCGGGTAGAGCCTGTTCGGTCCGCGATCACACCGTCGTAGGCCGGTGTTCGAGATCACTTGCCTGCGCGCTGCTCTGTGACTTCTGTCGCGTTATGGGTGCCAACCGTCTCCTGGCAATGTACGCCCGGCTGCACTTCCGGCGGTGTGAATCATGCGCAATCGTTTGATTCTGCGAAGAAAAAAAACCGAGAGATTTCCGAGAACCGAATCGAGAGGACACCAACCCATAGCCGGCGGCACAAAGAGGGTGCATCCGCGATAAACACAGACGGTCATGTTGTCTTTGTGATTGGGGTGGCGGTAGACCGCCTGTTTGAGCAGTCAACCATCACCGTTAGTAGCTCTACCGGATGCGACCGGCGGAAATGCCGGCTGTGGCTGGCTCGTAGTACGAGCCCTCGTCCGATAAAGCCAGTCGTATCGTCCAACTCACTGAAGAATTCAAAGAGGGTGAAAAATGTCTGGCTCGGATATCAAAGTGGACAAGCTTGAGGTAAGGGATATCGACCTCAGGATTAGGTTGGATGGAAATAAAATCGTTGTCGAATTGCCTCTGACCAAAACTGGCAATCCCAGAGAAATGCCATTCTCTGCGCTTGATGAGCGAAAGAAAGAAGACTATTTGACCAATGCTCACAACAGAATAACTGATTATCTAGCAGGAAAAAACGCAAGTGGGTTCCAAGTCGAGAAGGTCACAGAGTCAGGGAAAATTGGCGGTAATTTAGGTGGAAAAGACAGCACGGTTTCCGTTACAGGTGATTTAAGCAAGACCCAAGAACTGACCGCGATTTACAATGACCCAAAATTTACAGCTTCATTGCAGCGCGGTTTCGACGAAGACAGAAAGAAAAACTATCTGGATGCAACGATCTCTTGGACTAGAGGCATCAATGGCGATGGTGGGGCGAGAATCGATTACAATAAAGAAATAAAAGAAGACAAAGTAACTTTGAAAGTAGAAGACAAAGTTGCTTTTAATTATTTCAAGGAAAATATCAAGGGGCTTTCCGAGTGTCGGCTTAAGGACGACGTTGCCCTGAAGGAGCTCAGTGTGCTCATGGGCGCTAGAGCGGTAGGGAAACACTTGAGATCATCTTCGGAAGAACCCGGTTCTCAGACGTTAGTTGCCAGCAATGATCATTCAGTTGCAAACACAGCGCAGACCAACAGCAGCAACGCCCAAGATTTCAAAAACAACCCAAGAGTGCAGGAAATCTACGCCGCACTGGACCGCAACGGCGAGAACCCATCCCCCAGTCTGGTCGCGGGCCTGGCCGGAGCAGCGGCCAATCTGTCGAAAGTGCAGGACGTAGCGTTGACGCCGCAGACCGCCTTCGCGCTCGATCGCGACAAGTCCGACCCCGCCGCGAATCGTGTGCAGGTCAGCATGGATGTCGCCAACAAACCATTCGACGAAGTCTGGCAGAAAGCCTCGGTCGCCTTGCAGCAGACGCAGACCCCCACTGTCGTCGCGCAGGCGCAGGGCCAAGATCTGGAGCAGAAGCAGAGCGCGCGTACGATGTGAGATGTGATCGGAGCGTTCCGCAACGCGTGGCGACGAAAGGATTCGTCGTGACGCCGTTGTCTGGAACATGGTCCAAGAAAACAAGGCACGTCCGATACAGGCTGAGTCCATGAAACTATTCAACCGGGCATGTTTGCGCATACTGCGTCATGCATTCGTCGCAGCGTTGGCAACCGCCAGCGCCAGCGCCGCCGCCGTCGCCGCCCCGCCGATCGTGCTGCCCGTGGAGGTGTTGGGTCCCGTCGGCACGACCCGCAGCGTGACGGTCGATACCGTCAACGCCACCAATACGTTGTCGCTGCGCCTGCACGGTGTAGCGCATGCGCGGATGATTGAGGTCAAGGTCGACGACCGGGCGTGGATCCCGCTGACGAATACCACCGCCAATGTATCGGGTCTCGCCCGCCGCTATGGCGGCATCGGCGGCGCGTTCACCACCCTGGATCTGCGGGTGCCGCTGGCAGTGCCTGCGTTGCCAGCCGGCAGCCACACCATTGCCTTCCGTTTTGCGATCGGCGACAACATCACCATCGGCTTTCGCGTACTGCGCCTGAATCTGCTCGACGCCAGCGGACAAGCAGCCGTGCCCGCGCGCGATTTCATCAATGAGAATCCGGCCACCTGGAGTGCGCCGCTGCCCAGCGCCGCCGACCGTGCGGCAGGCGAAACGCTGTGGCGGACTGCGACCATCATCGACAGTCCCGGCGGCCCGCCCATCCGCGCCCGCTGCAGCGATTGTCATGCACAGAACGGTCATGATCTGGCGTACTTCAATTTCTCCAACCATTCGATCGTGCAGCGCAGCGTTTTTCATGGCCTGAGCACGCTGCAGGGGCAGCAGATCGCCAGCTACATCCGCAGCCTGCCGGGCGCCTCGATTTATGGGCGCCCCTGGAACCCGCCCTATCAGCCCGGGACGGAACTGGATACGCGGCCGGTGTCCGAATGGGCGGCAGGGGCCGGGATTGACGCGGTGTTGGCCGAAGATGCCGAAGGCGTGTCTGCGCTTCCGTTCATCAGCGCCCGTCTGCGAGTCGCGATCGAAGGGGGAGCGCAGAGCAGCGAGGCCTACGCGATTGCCGCACCCTCCGCAGACGTGCGTATCGACCGCATCGGCAGCGATGACAAGGGTTGGCAGATCGCGAGCGACTGGTCGCGGAAGAGTGCCGGCAGCAGCCCGGTGTCGGCCGGCAGCGCCGATGCGCTGGCTGCGCCCGTGGGCGGCCGGTTCGCAAGGCTTGGCATACGCGCACTCATCGATACCGATGGGCGCATCGTCGACATCCCTGTCCATGAATTGCCCATCGCCCTGCAGCTGCTGGATTGGAACCACTGGCTGCCGCGCGTGCATCCGCTGGACGTTCCGAACTTCGATTTCAACGCATCGGCGGCCAAACAGCAGTACCAACTGCTGCGGCAAAAACTCTCGACGCCAGACGGCGAGGAGTTCTTCTACAGGAGTTTCGATCTCAACCGGTACGGCACCGGGCGGTCGTTTCTGTTCGATGGCTACACGGCCGCGATCAACGACCTGAAGCGCGGTGTCATTCCCGCCGCCGGCAACCCGATGAGCGCGACAGATGCCAATCGCACCTACAGCGCGGCGCTGCTGGGTGTCACCAAGATGTGGGAAATCATGCAGGAATTCGGGCTCGAGGGCCGGGGCCGAAAGGCCTACGGCATCATGGGGCCTGAACGAGTGTGGTACTCGAACCGTTTCGTGTTCGATTCATCGCCATTCCTGCTGGGAATTTCGCCGTCGACGACGCTCATCGGCGATCCGCAGACGCCTGGGGTTGCATTTCCCTATCTGAGCAACGCGTGGTATTCGTTGTCCCTGCAACTGAATGCCGGTTCGGGAAGCCGCAGCTCTGGCGGTCATCGCGTCATCGACTGGGGCTACATGGGGGGCTTCTTCGGGGACTTGGAGCGCGCAACCGGAGAAGGCGAGCCGGTCCGCAGAGCGATTTTCGCGATGGTCAGCATGCAGCAGCACGACAGCGGTACCGGGCCTGAGTATTCCGGTGACGGCAATCCCGGCGGCAATGGCTGGGACATGACGACCAGCCCTGTCGTGTTGATGGATTGGAGCGCCGCCTACTGGCGCAATGTGCCGCAGTCGAAACCTGTCGTGCAGGCACTGCTGCATGCGCTTGCAGAAAAGAGTGCGCGCTATACCCCGGCGCAATGGGCGCTCGCCAGGGGGCATGACGGCAACCTGATGCCGGCGCCCAACTATGTGTTGGGCACGGATCAGGGCGAGGCATTCGAGCGCAACGTGGCCGAACGGTATCTGGATGCGTTGGTCAATGCGCGGAGCATTCACGGCATCGACGAGCCGGTCCGCAATGGCATGGCAGCCGTCGGGGCGTTGATCTGGCCGAACAACAACTGGTCGGTGCATCGTTCCGCGACCGCAGCGATCGCGGCACCTGCGCAGTGCACAGCGACCGCAGGAACCCACAGCGCTCAGATCACCTGGAGTGCGGTGCAAGGTGCGACCAGCTACAACCTCTACCGCGCGGTGTCGGCGAACGGGCCGTTTGCGCCGCTGCAGTTGATGACCACGGACACTGCTGCGCTCGACCGCGGCCTGGATGCGGGAGCGACCTGGTATTACCGGGTCAGCGCCAACCTCAATGGCAGCGAGGGGCCGGGAAGCAGCCCGGTCGCCACCGCTACCGCCACCACGGGATTGGTGGCGCGCTGGGCGTTCGACGAGACCAAAAACGCCGCGATCGTCGACAGCAGTGGCCAGGGCAATCACGGCGAACTCATTGGCAGTGCCCAACGCATTGCCGGTAAGAATGGCGGTGCGATGCGAACAATGGCAATCCGTCAGTTCGCGAGTGTCCCGCTTGATCTTTCGCGCTATCTCGACAACAACAACAACGTCACCGTCACGGTCTGGATACGCAGTTCGAATCTGCCCACCGGCTTCCGGGTAATGGCGGTACTTGGCACGAGCAATCTTTATGGGATTGTCGGTAGCGACGGAAAGATTGGAATCAAGGTCGGCGATCAAGGGTCGGTTTACAGCAGCACCTCGGTGATCGACGGGCAATGGCACCATGTGGCGATCAGTCGCCGAAGCGACAATGCGATCAGGATATGGGTCGACGGTGTGCTCAGCAAAAGCGGCCAGACGACTGTCCCGAGCCAATCTGAGATTTTCACGGTGCACGACCTGGGCCGTGGCGCGTATTTGAACGGCGACAATACCGCTTGGCTGGGCGATCTTGACGATATCCGCATCTACGACCGCATCCTCGATGGGCCGGAGGTGGGACTGGTGATGGCGGACCAATCGCTTGGACAACGTTCGGTCGCGGCGGCTGAATCGGTCGCACCGGATTTGGCGCAGACAACTGTGAAGTTTGGCAGTCACGCGACACCTGCTGTCTGGGCGTCTGCTTCGCATGCGAGTAACGGCGGTGTGTCGTCACTTTCTGTCGCGCGTCGCCCGATGGCGCAACGCCATGATGGCGGTATCGGTCTTGCTGGTAGCGGAATAGCGCTGTTCTCTTTCTTCGCGTTGCTGCTATGGCTTCAATCGAAACCGGACATTGGCCAGTCTGCGATGCGGCTCCTGAAACGATTGGGCATGGCCGCTTTTTTTACAAGCCGATAGCGTCAGCGCTGTTGAAGCACAGCGACATTCAGCGTGTCATCGGTTGCTTGCAGCGTCCTGCTGTCCTTCTTCCAGCGTCCACCCGATCAGCTGCGCAGTCGCATCGCCGAGCGCGCGCTCGAACGCACGGTTGATCTGCACGACCCCGGTGCCTTCAGCGGGCGTTGCGATGTCGAATACACGACTGGCGACGACGCGGTTGTCGGCGTTGTGCACGAGGCGTGCGCCGATTTCGATGCGTGCGTTCGGGGTTGTGCCGCCGTTGTAATCGGACTCGAAGCGGCGCAGGTCGAGGAGAAGCTGGTATTGCGCGCTGATGCCTTCGCCGCGACGGGCGACACCGGCGAGACGGCCGCTGTCGGTGAATGCGCGCAGCAGCATGTCGAGGATGAGGTCCGGCGCCGGTTGCGTCCACGCTGCGCCCTTGTACACCTGCAGCTCGCCCGGTTCCGGGCGCACGAGGATGCGTGCGGAGTCGTGCATGTCGTCCGCGTGCGGACGCGCGATCTGCAGTTGCCAGTTCACCTGCGGCCATGCGGCATCAGCGGCAATCGTCGGTTCCGGCGCATACAGGGCCAAACTTTCCTGTTTAGGCAGGATGCCGCAGGCGGCAAGTGATGCGGTTGCGATCGCAAGTGCAGCGATGCGGAGTGAGCGGGCAGTGCGTGCGCAAACGTGTCTGGTCATTTCGGCTCGAACTCTTTGGGTTTCTGTCTGCCGAGCACGTAGCCGGCCGGGTTGTCTTCGAAACGCGCACTGATCTTGTGCAGGTCGCGCACCAATGCCCGCAGCTCTTCCATCGTCGGGCCGAGCTGGCTCAGGCCGTCGTGTGTGAAGTTGTTGATCGCGCCGCGATTTTCGCTGAGCAGACGATCGGCATTGCCCGCAGCGGAATCGAGTCGATTCAACGTGCTGTCGAGTTTGGCGATCAGTTGCGGAAGCTTCTGCACGAGTTCGCGGTCGATATCGGAGATCGCGGTGTTGGTGGTGTCGAGCGTGGTCGAGAGTTTCTCGCTGGCGACGCGGGCGTTGACGATCAGCGCACCAAGATCTTCGCGTTGATCGGCGAGCGCACCGGTGGCGCTTTCGATGTTGTCGAGTGTCTGGGTGATGTTGGTGATGTTTTCGTCGCTCAGCACTTTGTCCAGTCGCGCAACCAGTTTGTTCGCCGTTTCAGCGATGTTCTGCAGCGCGGAAGCTTCGGTGAGGATCGTTGGCACGGTGTCGCTGTTGTCAGGTACGAGCGATTTTGCATTAGGCGTGCCGCCGGTAAGCTGGATGAATGCGGTTCCGGTCAGGCCGGTGAATGACAGTTTCGCGCGCGTATCCACTTTCACCGGCGTCGTCGCACGCAGTTTCACGTGCGCCACCACTTTGCGTGGATCGTCCGGTGCGAGACTGAGTTTGTCGACGCTGCCGACGCTGATGCCGTTGTACTGCACGCTGCCGCCTTCGGTGAGGCCGGTAACGGCTTCGTCGAAAATCACGTTGTAGTAACGCCAGTCTTTGTCGGAGGTGTATTTCGCCGCCCACAGCCCGAACGCGAGCAGAAAGACTGCCGTGATCAGGGTGAAGGCGCCGATCAGCACGTAGTTGGCTCGTGTTTCCATTTCAGATGCCTTTGGTGATGCTGTTCTGGCCGTCGCGACGGTGTTGACTGTCGCGCGCGGCGCGACCGCGCGGGCCGTTGAAATAGTCCTGCACCCATGGATGGTCGAAGCGTTCGATCTCCGCGATCGGAGCCACGGCGATCACACGTTTCTCGGCCACTACCGCAACACGGTCGCAGATCGCATACAGCGTGTCGAGGTCGTGGGTGATCAGGAACACGGTCAGGCCCAGGGCCTGTTGCAGGGTGAGGATGAGATGGTCGAACGACGCCGCGCCGATGGGATCGAGACCGGCGGTAGGCTCGTCGAGGAACAACAGCGGCGGGTCAAGCGCGAGCGCACGTGCGAGGCCGGCGCGTTTGCGCATGCCACCTGAGAGCTGCGACGGCAGTTTGTCGAGGGCATCGGGCGGCAAGCCGGCGAGTTTCACCTTCAACAACGCCAACTCGTACAACAGCGACTCCGGCAGCTCCGGATGATGTTCCTTCAGCGGCACCTGTACGTTCTCGCCGACGGTGAGCGAGGAGAACAACGCGCCATCCTGGAACAGCACGCCGGTGTTGCGCTCGATATGCAATCGGTCCTGTAAGCGGCGCGAACGTCCGTCGACGCCCAGCAGCTCGATCTCGCCGTCGTCGGGTTCACGCAGGCCGATGATCGAGCGCATCAATACCGATTTGCCGCTGCCCGAGCCGCCGACCACGCCGATGATCTCGCCTCGTCGCACGTCGAGGTCGAGTTTGTCGTGCACCACCTGCGCCCCGAACTGGTTGTGCAGGCTGCGGACTTTGATAATGGGTTCGGCTGTGGCAATGCTTGTGGTCATTGGAAGCGAGAGGCGCCTTTTGCAGGAGCGGCTTCAGCCGCGATGCGTTTCATGAGGGACACATTGGCACGCCGATGTGGCAATGGTGATTCGACGATTGTCGCGGCTGAATCCGCGCCTGAAAAAAACATGTCCGTCACCATCCCATGTGCATGAACCAGATCGCGGCCACCGCGTCCATCACGATCACCAGCGAGATCGCCTGCACCACGCTGGAGGTGGTCCGCTCGCCGACCGATTGTGCGGTACCACTGACCTGCAGGCCTTCGAGGCAGCCGATCAGGCCGATCACCATCGCGAAAATGGGCGCTTTCGACATGCCGACCAGGAAATGCCGTAGTTGCATCGTCTCGTGCATCCGACCGTAATAGGCTTGGATCGGGATATCGAGGCTGGTCATGCCCACGACCATGCCACCGAGCAGGCCGGCGAGCATCGCGATGAAGGTGAGGAGCGGCAACATCAGAATCAGCGCGAGCAGGCGCGGGATAACGAGCAGATCGACCGGGTCGAGCCCGAGCGTGCGGATGGCGTCGATTTCCTCACGGCTCTTCATCGAACCGATCTGTGCGGTGAAGGCGCTGGCGGTGCGGCCGGCGAGAATGATCGCTGTCAGCAATACGCCGAACTCGCGCAGAAATGAAATGCTGACCAGTTCGACGACGTAGATGGCGGCACCGAAGTCGGCGAGGATGTTCGCGCCGAGGAATGCAATCACCGCGCCGACGAGGAACGACAGCAACGCGACCAGCGGCACTGCATCGAGGCCGACCTGTTCCATGTGGAAGACAGTGGCGATCACGCGCAGCCGTCGCGGCTGCGCGACGGTTCTCGCCAGTTTCGATAATGTTTCGCCGAGGAAACTCACCAGTGCGACGACTTCGCGCGCGTTGTCGTGCACCGCATAGCCGAGACGTTCCAGTGCGGCGGCGAAGCCATAGGGTTTCTTGCCCTTCGGTCGTCCGTCCTGGACATCTTCGATGACCTGCACCAGCGCACGATGGTCTTCGTGGAAATGCAGTGCATCCTCGCCCAGGCCTTGCCTGTAGACATGTCGCAAGAGTTGCAGGACGCCGAGCGAATCCAGTCGCGAGACCGCAGTGGCATCGAGGTGGCAGACGTTGTCGGGAATGCTGCGCAACGCCGCGCCGATGGCCATCGCATGGTGGAGGGTCCATTCGCCGTGCAGCCGCACAGTCGCCGCGTCGTTGGGATCGATGTCGATGCCAGGCGCGGTGTGGACGGGAGGCGTCATGACGTCATCGCCTGTCACTCATGCTGCTGCGGGAGGTCATCTGCATTCCTGCGCTCGATTTCATCCTCGACTGTCGGTTCGCCGTGGATCTGCTGTTGTAGAGCATGTTCGGGCAGCGGCTCGATGATGTCGCCACGCGTCGCGCGCAAGGCGTTGGCGTAACACCGCCGCGCGCTGGCGTCGTCTCCGGCGTGGACAAAACCGTCGGCCAGCGCTTCCCAGGCGTCGCTGCTCCCGCCCTGCGCGATGGCACGGCGCAGTAATGCTTCCGCTTGCGGCCACTTGCCCTGTGCTTGTGCCAACCGCGCACGGCCGAGCAGTGCGCCGGGGCTGGCGGGATACGCCAGGAGCCAACGTTCTGCATTCGTGCGTCGTGCCTCGATGGCCGTCGCGTCGAGACGGTCGAGCGGCAGCGTGCCGTAATACGCGGCCAGCGAGTCATCCCATTCGGCGTCGATCGCTCGTTCCAGGCAGGTCGCGGCGGCCGTGTCCCAGCGCAGCGTGGTGGCGCGACCGGCATAG
>JBGSID010000135.1:0-22052 GCA_041751895.1 Lysobacteraceae bacterium
CCAGCGCCGCGATCTCGGCCAACAGCGCTTCGCCATCG
Organism: Lysobacteraceae bacterium; assembly: GCA_041751895.1. Classification (GTDB taxonomy): domain Bacteria; phylum Pseudomonadota; class Gammaproteobacteria; order Xanthomonadales; family Xanthomonadaceae; genus Lysobacter_I. The sequence continues at coordinate 39 of JBGSID010000135.1, forward strand.
CCGGCCGCCAGCGCATCGAGGACAGCGCCGACGCGCATCCGGTCAACAGTCCCGAGCATGGTCGCGACCCCGGCATCGGTCAGCGCGGCGCCTCCCGTACTGGCACCGGTGTAGGCAATCGCCTGATCCAGCAGAGACAGACCGTCGCGGAGGCTGCCATCGGCAGACTTCGACAGCTGACGGATCGCGCCCGGTTCCGCCGCAATGCCCTCGGCCTCCAGGATCTTCGTCATCTGACCCTGGATCTGGCTTTCCTCCAGACGTTTCAGATTGAACTGCAGACAGCGCGACAGCACCGTGACCGGCAGTTTCTGCGGATCGGTGGTCGCGAGCAGGAACTTCACGTGCCCCGGCGGCTCTTCCAGCGTCTTCAGCAGTGCATTGAAGGCCGACTTCGACAGCATGTGCACTTCGTCGATCAGATAAACCTTAACCCGCCCGCGCGACGGCATGTACTGGGCGTTGTCGATCACCTCGCGGACGTCGTCCACGCCGGTATTGCTGGCGGCGTCGATTTCAAGCAGGTCGATGAACCGCCCGGCGTCGATGTCGCGGCAGGAATTGCACTCGCCGCAGGGCTCAGCTGAGGTCCCACGCTCACAGTTGAGCGATTTGGCGAAGATCCGGGCGATGGTGGTCTTGCCCACCCCGCGGGTACCGGTGAACAGGAAGGCGTGATGCACCCGGCCGGTGTCGAGGGCGTTGGTCAGCGCGCGGACCACGTGCTCCTGACCGACCAGTTCGGCGAAACGCTTGGGGCGCCACTTGCGGGCGAGAACGAGATAGGACATCCGCACATTCTGCCATGCGCGGCTCTGCCGCCGACCGATCTTCGCATCAGATGCACGCATTCCTTGTCCGCAGCAGATCGGCCCGCTAGAATCGTCGGTCCTACGCCGGGCCGGAGTGCTTGGCAGGGAAGACACGGAGAGGTGTCCGAGTGGTTGAAGGAGCACGCCTGGAAAGTGTGTAAGCGTCTAAACCGCGCTTCGGGGGTTCGAATCCCCCTCTCTCCGCCAGTTTCATGAATTCGCGATCTTCCGAGCAGCGCCAGATATTCGGCGAAGTAACGGAGAGGGGGTGAGAATCCCTGCGAATTCGACAGATAGGCAGGATTGCCGATCTGCACGGCGAAGCCGCCCGTAGGGCGAGGTACATGGATGTACCGAGCGGATCCTCTTTCAAGGATCCGCTTACGTTTCGCAGTTTCACACCAGCGTCGTTGACGCACGTCTATGGTGGCCCCGTCGGCCCCTCGCGACGCTAGATCGAAAACTCCGCCAGGGCCGGAAGGCAGCAACGGTATCGGTCGATGCGGGTGCCGAGGTCAGCCGGCGGGGCCATCGCCATTCATACACTTCGGAAATGCTCCCGGAACCCATCTGCACATCTTGGGAAGCGGTGATGCCGTTCCGCCGCCCGCTTGTTTGACGGGCACCTCGCCCGGCCATTCACCAATCTGTGCGCCATTTCGCCGCGCGAGCATGGGCCATGATTCCGCTTCATATTGTCGCTGCGACCAAAGCCCCCGATCAGATGTCTCTGCGTCACAACTACCGTCGCAGCAGTACAGACCAGGACAGCTATCGCACTTCAACATTCATTGAGCGGATGCAACCATTGGGCATCCCCTTCGGCATACCGCTCATGCTTCCAGATCGGGACGCGCGATTTCACTTCGTCGATGATCCAGCGACAGGCGCTGAAGGCAGCATCGCGATGCGCGGCACTGACACCGACCCACACGGCGAGGTCGCCGATCTCGAGATCACCAATGCGATGCACGCAGGCGGCCTCGGTAATTGCAAATGTCGACAACGCTTCCTCTACGATCTTCGTGCCTTCCGCTTCGGCCAGCGCAGCATAAGCCTCATAGCGGAGGCCTGAAGCAGCGCGGCCGTCGTTGTGATTGCGAACCCAACCTTCGAAGCTTGCATAGGCGCCAGCTTCCGCACGCAACAGGCGTGCACGCAACGGAGCAATGTCGAACGGGGTATCGGAGAGGGAAAAGCGTTGCGTCATTTCAACCTCCAGACACCGGCGGAATGAATGCGATTTCCGCACCCTCACCCGGCACATCGTCCCAACGCGAGAATGCGCCATTCATGGCGACTCGCAGCCGTTCAACCGGCAAAGAGAACACATGCTTGCCCTGCAGCGCTGCGTACAGCGAACGTAGATCACCATCGTGCTCGATGGTTTCGCTGTCGATGCCCGCTGCATCACGCAGGCTTGCGAAGTACAGCACGTTGACGATCGCCATCAGTGACTTTTCCCTTTGACCGGACCAACATCAAGCACGCCGAAATCACGCTTTCCGCCACGTTTTCCACGCAGCTTCGCTGGGCCCAGCACGATCACATGGGACAACGCCTTGCACATGTCGTACACGGTGAGCGCAGCGATGGTGGCGCCGGTCAACGCTTCCATTTCGACACCGGTGCGATGAGTGGTGTTGACGGTGCAGATAATCTCCAACTCACGTTCATCGCGCCAGTCGATGGCGAAACGGATGCCGTCGATCGGCAGCGGGTGACAGAACGGGATCAGTTCATGCGTCCTTTTGACCGCCAGCGTGCCGGCGACGATCGCAGTCTCGACCACGCCGCCTTTCGCGCTTTTCAGTCCGGACTTGCGCAACTGCGCTGCCACAGCGGCGGGAAACTTCACCCGACACTCGGCAGTCGCCGCGCGCGCGGTGACCGCTTTCGCGGAGACATCAACCATCGCCGGGCGGCCTTGCGCATCAATATGCGTCAACGCTGACTTCTTTTTCAAACTGAAATTCTCCACTGCAGACCGCAGCCGGGGTCCGGCGGCGCAAACAAGAAATGCAGGACACGGCGACCAGTCGGGCGCATGGCTTTCGATGAGGAATGCAGCAGCAATGGCCGCATCAGCAGCAAGTCGCCTGTTTTGGCGATGCAGGTCACTTCATCATTCCGCTTGTCCATCATCCCTATGCAATCAGAGGTCAACCGCCCGAGACGATGCGAACGAGGGACGACACGCAATGGGCCTTCATCGTTGCCACAAGGGTCGAGATGCAGGCGCACCGCAAGCAGTTGTTGCAGCAGGTCGGCGGGAGGCTGCACGTAGTGCCCGTCTTCCTTTACAGACCAACCTGACAACGCAGCATGCTCCACGTCATCGGCGACCGGGATGGAAAGATCCTGGTGATACGGTACTTTCCAGTTGCAATCCGGCATCTTGCGAAACAGCGTGCATTGCACGGCGATCGCGTCATGCGCGATCAGCGCCATTGATTGCAATCGTTCGCGGATCGGTGCGACGAGTGCAGCGCACCAAGGCTGCTCAAGCAGGTTGCGAGAGCCTGCTCCGTCCATGCCCAACGAGGCGTCCACCGGTAACGCTTCGAGCATCGCATGCGGCAAACCGGAGGGGACGCGGAGCCACCCCACATCGGCGAGTGTCGTGAGCGGCATGCGCTCAGCCCCCGACCAGATACATTTCGACCCGCTTGCGCGGTTTTCCGTGGCCGCTGCGCAATTCGCTGTAGCGATCATCGCGAACACGCCAGAGGCCGACCAGCCGCTCAACGAAACCATCGTCGTCATTGAGCCAGGTACGCACGTCTGTGCCCTCGCCCGCGAACAGACAGGTGTAGAGGCGGCCGTCGGCGGAAACACGGGCGCGGTGGCAATCGCCGCAAAACGGGGCGGAGATCGAGCTGACGAAGCCAACCTCACCCAAGCCGTCACCGAAAGCATGCCGTGAGGCGACTTCGCCACGATATTGCGGACCGAGCGCATGCAGCGCCCAGCGCGCATGGATGAGATCGCGCAACTCGGCCGACGGCACTACGCGCTCGACATTCCAGTCGTTGCAGGTGCCAACATCCATGTATTCGATGAAACGCAACGTGTGGCCGTATTCGCGGGCGAAGGCGACCAGCGGCATCACCTGTCCATCATTGACGCCGCGTTGAACCACACAATTGAGTTTGACGCGGTCGAACCCGGCCGTCTGCGCCACCTCGATGCCACGGAGCACATCCGCAATATCACCGCGCCCGCCAGACAGTAGCGAAAACTGTTCGGGATCGAGCGTATCCAGACTCACCGTCACACGATGCAACCCGGCCTCGCGCAGCGCGCACGCATGCGAGGCGAGCAGGCTGCCATTGGTGGTGAGTGCGATGTCTTCGAGGCCATCGATGGCGGCCAGCCGGGCGACCAGTTCCGGCAGCCGCTTGCGCAGCAGCGGTTCGCCGCCGGTCAGACGCAGCTTGCGTACACCGACGCGCACGAAGCCGCGCACGAGCCGCTCGATCTCGTCGAACGACAGCCGCGAGGCCGCATCAAGGCCGTAGTCGTCGGGCACGCGTTCCGCTGGCATGCAATACGGGCAGCGGAAGTTGCAAGCCTCGATCACCGAGAGGCGCAGGTCGCGCAATGGGCGCCCCAAGGCATCTCGGGGCTGTTGATCCGGTTGAAGCACTGCGTTCATCGTGATCAAGAGGCCATGACCGGCGCATCGGTTGCGTCGAAGGGCTCAGCACGGGCCGCGGTCGGTTCCGCGAGCTCGATGCATTCGCCTGGATAGGCAGTGCGATAGCCTCGCTCCCGCAGAGCTTCACCGTCTGCTGCACTGGCGTAGTGATAGAGCATGCAGCGGTCGAGCAGCGCGCGCGGGTACTCGCGTTCGAGATCGTCTATGCCGCTGTGCGAAGGATTCCCGTGCAGGGCGCAGTCGTGGGCGATGACCTCACCGGCATCGGCGACGCGCGCCAGGGTTTCCGGAATCGGCCGGGTATCGCTGGTCCAGACTAGGCTGCCGCGCATGCGCATGCCGTAGCTGGTCTGCGGCCAATGGTGCCGCGTCTCGAATACCTCCAGGCGGATGCCCTCGTGCCAGAAAGCGTCGCCGACCGGAATGACCTGAAACGCGTCCCAGAAGTTCGCGCCGCCTTCGGCGAGGACATTCGGATAGTCGCCGACGCGCTGATGCAGCAGCGGCACCACGCGGGCGGGTACGTACACGCGGGTACGCCCACGCCGGGCAGGGTCGAAATAGGCATCGACGAACAGCCGCTCGAAGCCGGCGACATGATCGAGATGGGTATGGGTGACAAACAACGCCTGCGGCGCTTCACCGTAGTGCGCGAGATACGCGGTCAGCCCTTCACCGCCGCAGTCGATGGTCAACCACGGACGACCGTCGTGCTCGATGGTCGCCATCGCCGAGCCCAATTCGACCGCCGACGCATTGCCGACCCCATGAAACCGCAAAGCCCAACTCATTGTGTTATCGCCTACGTCCCGCGCTGCCAGAGCGCATCGTACGCGCTGCGCAGCGTCGCGTAATCCCGTTCGACATCCGCCTCCGTGCGGTCGCCGCGCAGTTTCAGCAACGAACGCAGCAGCCGCGCGAGATTGGCCTCGCGCCAAGGCGTGGCGGGGATGCGCAGCCGGCTGCGATCAAGATCGATCACCCAGCCACGGCCGGTAGCTTCGAACAGCAGGTTATGGGCGTTGAGGTCGGCATGGTCGAGACCTGCACGATGGATGCGGGCGATCAATCGGCCGGCTTCTTCCCAAGGCGCGTTGGCGCCGTCCGCTGCGGCGCAGTCCGCCAGTGCGCGCACATGCTGGATCCGTTCGAGCAGAATCGCGGCGCGATACCACAGCCCCTCCCGCCAGTAGATCGCAGCGATCGGCCGAGGCACCGGCAAGCGGCGACGGAGCAGTTCGCGCAGAAGACGGAACTCATCGAAACTTCGGATGTGTTCGACGCCCTGCCAGAAATGCCGGTTGCGACTGAACCGGGCGGCGAAGCCTCCACGCAGGTAGTGACGCAGCACTGCCGGGCCGAAACCACCCTCTGCAGCAGTGCCTTCGACGAACCATGCCCCACCCCGTCCGCCGCTGCCCACACGTTGCGCACGCTCGCTCCACCAGTCCGGGTCGAACCAAAGCGGCGACACTGTGTTGCCCCCCGCTTGCCGTAAACGCTTGGCGTCGAACAGAATCGCACCTGACATCACATCCCCAGCGCCCGCACCGCTTGCATCGCGGAACGGCATCAGGCTTTCGGTGGCATCGAAGGCGACCATTTGCCGAGTCTATCAATTGCACGCGACAACACCTCAATCAATCTGCCTCCTGCGCCTGTCGGCACTGGGTGACGTGACCCATGTCCTGCCCCTCATCCATACCCTGCGTCAAGCGTGGCCGGAGGTCGCACTGACCTGGGTGATCGGCAAAGGCGAGCAGAAATTGCTGGATGGACTGCCGGGGGTCGAGTTCATCGTCTACGACAAGAAGACCGGTTTCGCTGGCATGCGCGCACTCAAACGCGAACTGCATGGCAGGCATTTCGATGCGCTGCTGCAGATGCAGGTAGCGGCACGGGCCAATCTGCTGTCGGCCTTCCTGCCAGCGAAGCGCCGCATCGGTTACGACAAATCGCGCTCCAAGGATTTGCATGGCCTGTTCATCAGCGAACGCATTCCCGACCGTCCCGGCATCCATGTCCTCGACGCCATCGGCAGTTTCTGCGAGCCACTCGGTCTGAAGCAGACGGAGGTGATTTGGAATCTACCTGTACCGGATGACGCCCGTGAATGGGCACGTGCCCAATGGCCGGACGACAGCACGCCTACGCTGGCGATCTCGCCCTGCTCCAGCCATGCCCGCCGCAATTGGCGCGCGGACCGATACGCCGCTGTCGCCGATCACGCCGTCGCACGTGGCTGGCGGGCAGTCCTGCTGGGCGGCCGAAGCCAGCTGGAACAGGACACCCGCGACGCCATTCTCGCGGCGATGACCGCCTCGGCGCTGGATCTGGTCGGCAAGGACACCTTGAAACAGCTGCCCGCGCTGCTAGAACGCGTCGACCTGCTGATGACGCCGGACTCCGGACCGATGCATATCGCCAACGCGATGGGCACCAAGGTGCTGGGACTGCACGCCGCCAGCAATCTGCGGCGCAGCGGCCCCTATTCCGATATTCGCTTCTGCGCCGATCGCTACGACGATGCCGCTCGAAAATATCTGGGAAAACCAGCCAACGAACTCAAGTGGGGGACGAAGATCGAGCACGATGACGTGATGGATCTGGTGACCGTCGCGGACGGCATCGCGGCATTCGAGCGCTACTGCGCCCCCCATTGACCATCTGGCGCCGAGCATCTACGGCAGGGCATCCGCTTCTGGGCATCGACAACAAAAAACCCCCACGGCGTGGCGCGCCGTGGGGGTGATCAGATCCTGTGTCGCCGAGGCGGGGTCATCCATGACCACCGTACCTCGGCTGGGTTCTACCCATCGAATCCTTGCGATGTCGGTTCCTTCCAGGCTGTTCGTGCTTCCTGCACCGAACATGCGGGATCCTTTCCTTGTGGATCCCGCGTCCCTTGCGGGACATGCACGCGGCACTTCCATGTGCCTGCAGTCTCTTCACGTCAGAGCGGAAGATCCGGGATCCAAGCCGTCTTGATGGCGGCGACCGGGGTCCGTTTCGTGCAGGGCCAAAGGTAAGCGTCATCGATGACATTGGGAAGACATGCCCAAACGGATTTTCAGCCAATATTGGTAGCGACCATCGAAAATCACCGGGTTTAAGGCCATACCAATGACATATGGCTACCGATAGTGAACTGCCTGATGTGAATATCGATAGCATAGAGAGTATCAGTAGCAACCTCACTGAGGCGGCGAAAACGCGACAAGCGTCTCGCTTACAGCCAGGCTCTTGGCTTGGCGCAATACCTCCATCGTTTGAACGCCACAGAGCCATCTGCAGGCACGCCTGACGAAGGCCGGTTCGCGGGCCCACAGCTTGCCCAAGCCATCCAGTATTTCTCTTTGCCCCAATACGCGAACGCCCTCAAGCCAAAGCCAGAGGGCGTCTTCTCAACGGCAACGGCAACGTCAGCCAGATCACAGCAATGCTCACTTCACCTGGATCAACGCACCACGCGATCGAACCATGAGCACGCAAGACTCAATCGGACCGGTGGTTTCGATAGTCCTGATACGACTTCTCTTCGACATATGCCGAACCCAACGCAAGATTGATGTCCTTCTTGATCCGCGCGCGCTCGTCGTTTTCGAAATAGACGCTGCGGGCGAGACGGATGAACTCCTCGTCGAAGGCCTGCGCCTTTTCCTTGATCCGGATATCGTCCTCGATCACCCACAGACGCTCGTTAACCGACTTCAGCTCGGCCCGCAGCCGCGCGATGTCGTGACCAGCGGCCGGATGCGCCATCCAGCTCTGCTCCAGAGCCGAGAGCTCGTTGCGGACATTGGCCAGCTTGGCCGGGTCCGTCATGCGCTCGGACTTGATCTGGAGGATGGCGATCTTGTCGAGCAGTTCACCGAAGGAAACGGGGGCAAGGATTTCGGACATGTGTGTATGGGAGCGTTGGATAGGACAGCGGCCAGTGTACGCCTTGTCGCCAGACGCCCAGCCCCTTATGATGGCGCCCCTGCCGCAGTTGGCCAACGCCTTCCGCAGCAAGCACCTTCGGAGAGGTGGCAGAGCGGTTGAATGTACCTGACTCGAAATCAGGCAGGCGTTTATAGCGCCTCGGGGGTTCGAATCCCCCCCTCTCCGCCAAGTGGTAACCCAGACCCCTGATATTTCAGGGGTTTTTTATTGCTCATTTTTTTATCCATACGCTCACCCATGTTCCGTACGATCGTGCGCGGGCACGAATGACTCTGCAGGTGGATCCATGCCTGCACTTCGGACACCCCCCAGATCGATCACGCCCACATCTTCAGTGGGCGCGGGAAATTGAACCTGCTCCTCAGGAACGAACACCAAGGAGCACCAGGTCAAGCCGGTTACTTCAGTTTCCTTGCGTAGCCGTTGGGTGGCAGATATCCGAGCGTGGAGTGCAGGCGTGTCGGGTTGTAGAAGCCGTGGATGATGTCGGTGATGTTGCACACCCACGCAGGCAACGGGCGCTCAACGGCGCGCGGCATGCCGCGCGAAAGCCCCGTATCGCCCTGCCGATGTGTCGAACTCGGTGAGTCCGTCCACCCATCGCTTCCGCCAGACATGCAAAAGCTCCACAAGAGAGGAGGTTGTAGCGGCGAGATTCACTCGGACCATCCATGGCCCTCGCCCTTCGGGCGGCTGCGCCGTGCACATCGGCAATCCTGCCGATGTGTCGAACTCGGTGAGTCCGTCCACCCACCGCTTCCGCCAGACATGCAAAAGCCCCACGAGGGGGCTTTTGCATGTCTGGCGGAAGCGGTGAGATTCGAACTCACGGTGGGCGCAAACCCACGGCAGTTTTCAAGACTGCTGCCTTAAACCACTCGGCCACGCTTCCATGTTTTTCAGGTCTGCCTGCAGGAACGGATGTGCGTCCGCGACGCGGCAGTTTACGCGGGCATCGGCCCGCTCCGGTAGACGGTGATCAAACAAAGATCTTGGGGAACATGGTTCCCTGCATACCGCCCGGTCGCCGTCATGCCGACTCGGCAATATTAACCTGCTTCTCTGGCGACATCCCGCCCGGACAGTGCAGGCAGTTGAGGCGGGAGGCCTCCAACAGGGGAGGCAGGTGATCGGCGAGGTGGTCGATGAACATCCGCACCGCCGGCAACAGGCCTCGGCGCGAAGCAAACACCGCGTGGCAGATGCCCATCGGCAGCCGCCAGGACGGCAACACCACTTCCAGTTCACGGTTGCGCACGGCATCGGCGCAAATCGTTTCGGGGATCAGCGTGACCCCGAGCCCCTGCTTCGCAAGCGCCATCAACATCGGAAAGTCGAACCCGGCCACTCGCGGCTTGAGCTCCACCCTGCGGATTTCGCCGCCCTCGGCCTGCAATTCCCAGCGCTGCCGGGCTTCGTCCTCGCTCATGCTGAGCGTGGTGTGGGACGCGAGTTCTTCCGGCTCGCGCGGACGACCGGCGCGATCAAGGTATTTGGGGCTGGCAACCAACAGCTCCTGGATATGACCAAAGCTGCGCATCACCAGACTGCCGTCATCGTCGAGCTTGGCGCGGACGCGGATCGCGACGTCGAACCCTTCATTGATGACGTCAACACGGCGGTTGTTCACATGCAACTGCACACGCACCAGCGGATAGCGCGCGAGGAAGTCAGGCAGCAGTTTGGGGATCGCTTCCTGGGCGATACCCACCGGCACACTGACCCGCACCAGACCGCGCGGCTCTGCACTCAGCCGGTCGACCACCTCGCGTGCAGCACTGGCTTCGGCCAGCATCGACTGCGCATGGCGATAGACACTCTGGCCGACATCGGTGACCGCAAAACGACGGGTCGAACGCTGTAACAAACGCGCCCCCATATCGGTTTCGAGCTGACTGATACGACGACTCAGACGCGATTTCGGAATACCCAAGGCGCGCTCTGCGGCAGCAAATCCGGAGTGCTCGACCACCATCGCGAAATAGTAGAGGTCGTTGAGATCGTTCATATCGCCTTTCCATATACAGAACAATGGAGCGCATTGAATCAATTTTATTGTGACCGTGCAATGTGACTGCCCGGCCGATGCGGCAGGATTGGCCGAAACAGGCCGTGCTTTACGCTTCAGAGAGTGGGAATACCACCTCGCCCGACCAGGAAGGGCGTTGACCACAGGAGCTCGGCCCCACATGTCCAGCCATCTCATCAGCGATATCACTCATCTGCTACACCGCCACCACGACGGCGACCGCCAGGCGTTCGACCGGATGGTGCCCCTGGTGTACGACCAGATGCGCGCCATCGCGCACCGCCAGCTCGTCAGCAACGGCAAGCGTGGGCCTCTACTGGACACCACCAGCCTTGTGCAGGAGGCCTACCTGCAACTGGTCGACGAAAACGGCGTCGACTGGCAGAACCGCGGGCATTTCTTCGCGATCTGCGCGCGCGCAATGCGCCGGATCATGGTCGACGACGCCCGCAAGCGGCTCGCGGCCAAGCGCGGCGGCGGTCTGGCGGAAGTCACCCTTGAGCCTGATCTGGTGGCCTCAGACCATCAGCCGGAGCACGTGCTTGCGATCGACAGCGCACTTTCCGGACTGGCCGCGTTCAACCCCAGGCTCGCGCAGTTGGTGGAATGCCGCTATTTCGCCGGGATGACCGAAGCAGAAACCGCAGAAGCCATGCAATCGTCGCTGCGGACGGTACAGCGCGACTGGATGCGCGCGCGGGCCTGGTTGCTGAAGACGATGGAGACGCCGTGAACAGCAGCGACGATCCGCGCGTCCGCATCGATGCCTGGTTCGAACACTTGCTGGACCTTGAAGACGCTGCACGCGAGGACTTCCTGCAGGAGATCGAACGGGAAGACGCCGCCATCGGCGCGGAACTGCGCACGCTGCTGCAGTTTGCGATGGTCGATTCGCATGATTTTCTGCCCGGCCACAGCCCACACGCCCGCTGGCAATCGCTGTTCGATGCATCACCTCCTGGCGCCGAGGCCACAACAGATGCGCTACCGGGATGTATCGGCGTGTGGGAACCATTGCGGCGACTCGGGCACGGCGGCATGGGCACGGTGTATCTGGTCGAACGCAAAGATGCCGGATTCCATCAAAGCGGCGCGCTGAAGCTGCTGCATCCCGGCACGGAATCGGAAGGATTCCTCGAACGTTTCGCCCGCGAACGGCAGATCCTGGCGTCGCTGACTCATCCAGGCATCGCCCGCCTGCTGGATGGCGGGCGCAGCAGCGACGGCCGCTCGTATCTGGTGATGGAATACATCGAAGGCGAAGCGTTGGATATCGCCTGCGACAAGCGTGCGCTCGACATCGACGCACGCATCGCATTGTTCGTGCAGATCGCCGAAGCGGTCGCCCATGCCCATCGCAATCTGATTGCGCATCGCGACCTGAAACCCGGCAACATCCTCATCGGTGCCGACAATCAGCCGAAGCTGCTGGATTTCGGCATCGCAAAGGCTCTTTCGGACGCTTCCGGCGAAGCATCCCTGCAAACGCGGACCGCGCTGCGCGCGTTCACGCCCGACTACGCAGCCCCGGAACAGATTCTCGGACAACCGACATCAACGGCCACCGATATCTATCAGCTCGGCCTGCTGCTCTACGTGCTGCTGACCGGATCCCGTGCACAACACGCGAGCGACACCTCGCAACGCGCGCTGGAAGATGCGATTTGCCGCAACGAACCGGTCCGACCGAGCGAGTGCATCGTCGACAACGATGATGGCAGCCATTGTGCGGCGCGCAAGACCACCCCGAGCGCATTGCGAAGGACCCTGCGCGGCGATCTCGACAACATCGTATTGAAAGCACTGCGGAAAGAACCCGAGCGACGCTATGACTCGGTGGCCGCCATGATCGACGACCTCGACCGTCTGCGCCGCGGGCAAACCATCCGCGCACGTCCCGAGACCTTGCTTTATCGGGCAAGCAAGTTCATCCAGCGCAACGCATGGGCCGTCGCTGCAAGCGTCACGATCTTCGCGTTGCTCACGGGTTATGCGGTCACCGCGACCCTTCAGGCCGACGCCCTCACACGCGAACGCGACCGTGCACAGGCGGAAACCGAAAAGACCCGACAGACGCTCACCCTGCTGAAACGGGTCTTTCTGTTGAGCGACCCGAGAGAGACCGGCGGCGTACCGCTATCCGCACGACAAGCGCTCGACGCCGGCTGGGCGAGTATCCAGGACGAACTGGAAACACAACCGGAGATCGCCGTCGAAGTCGTGGACGCGGTCGCGGATGCCTATCACCGCGCCGGCGATTTCAAACAAGCCAGCATGTTGTACGCACGCAATATCGCTGCGATCCAACGACTCCCACACCATTCGGCACGCCTGCTTGCGCGCGCACAGCACGGCCATGGGCGCGCGCTGTGCGCGCTCGCGGAATACGCGGCAGCAGACGCCGAACTGAAGGCCGCACTCTGGGGCTATCGCAGCGCGCTCGGCGAACGACACGAGACCGTCACCACCACAATGGCCGATATCGCCCAGCTTCGCGCACGCAGCGGCGACCAGCATGCGGCAGAGGTCATCTATCGTGATGTCCTGGCGATGCGACGCAGCCTGTACGGCGAGCGCCATCCTCTTGTTGCCGAATCATTGAGTCTGCTCGGCATGAGCTTGCGTCAGCAAGGCGAGTACATCCAGGCGAAACCACTGCTCGAACAGGCATTGTCATTGCGTCGCCAGCTGCTGCCCGCACAGCACCCCGATCTGCCCACGAGCCTGTCCAATCTTGCGATCATCCGCAGCGACCTCGGCGAATACGAGGCTGCCGAACGGCTCTATCGCGAAGCAATGACCGGGATGCAGGCATCGCTTGGAAAGCAACACCCCGAAGTGGCGATCATCATGTGCAACCTCGCGCAACTACTGCAGTCACATCGCGACTACGCGGGCGCACGCGCGCTGTTCGATGACGCGCTGCGGATCCGCCTGATCGCATTCGGCGAACATCATCCGACGACGGCCGGCAACCTCAACGACATCGGCCTGCTCCTTTCTGAAAGCGGCGATGCGAAGAAAGCGGAGGCATTCTATCGCCGGGCGCTGGAAGCGTATCCAGCGGATGACAAAGGACGCGGCGCCACCGTATTCAATCTTGGTCGCCTCGCCGAAAATCAGCACAATTACATCGATGCGGAACGCGAGTATCGCGTCGCACTCGCATTGCAGCGCAAGGACTACGGCGAGACGCATGACCGTGTCGGCGCCGATCTCAACCGCCTTGGCATCGTCCTGCATCGTCAGGGGCGGCTCGATGAAGCAGAAGCGTCCATGCGGCAAGCACTCGCGATCTATCGCGAGCGCCTGCCGGCTGGCCATCAACGCCTCGGCGTAGTTCTCCTGCCGCTCGGCGAACTGCTGATCGACCGCAACCGGATCACGGAAGCCGAACAGTTGCTACGCGAGGCATGGCAAGTGCGAAGGCAAGCATTCGGCGATGAAGACCCCAAGACCATCGCTGCGGCAAAGGCACTGTCACGCGCAAGCGACAAGGGCTGACGCCTGGGTTCAATTTCGCGTACGCAGCGCGCTTGTGCCGCAATCGCCCAACACGGTGATTCCGACACGGCGCAGGTTGTTACTTTCGTCCAGCTCGTTGATCCGGCCAGCGGCGTCGATCTTCACATAAAGCACCCAGCGGCCCGGCGCAAGCAGGATCGTGCCATTCGATACTGTTCTACCACCGCCCGCGATCACCGGCAGATACGCACTGTGCAGCACCACACCATCCACCGCAGCCAACGTGATCATGCTTGTGGTCGCCAGCGATGCGCTGTGGTCCGTATTGCGGATGGCAAACCGGTAGGGAAAACGGCAAAGACCGTCACGCGTCCCTTCGGCACGAGTGGAAGGCACCGTCCCACTCTCGCCCCATGGAATGCTGATACCCGCCAGTTCAAATTCTTTTTCCATTTCCAACTCGCCCTGCCCCGGCCCTGTTGAACCCGGACGCTCGATCTGTGGATCGGGCTTGCTGGCGATGTCTTTGCCACCAACGGGCGGCTGGGCAGCCTGGGCAACAGCGCAACACAGCAGCGCAACAGAGACAACGATCGTGGACTTCCGCATGGCTCGACTCCTTTTATCTGATTATCTGAATGATGGTGATAGACGGTGTCGTATGCGCACCGCCTTCTCCCCTCAAGTCGCGGAACGCTGCCGAATCCCGCCACAGCACCCTTGCATCGTCGTTGTCCATCGACGCAGAACGCGTGTTGTTGGCAACGAAAAAAGTCACGTCTACAGGTCTCGGCACTTCGCCCCCTGCATCTCTGCGATTGAATCTGTGATGCCGAATCTGAAAAAAAAGCCCCCGAGCGAATCACCGAACGAACACGATGCAACCGAGCAGCGAGAAAAAAACGAATGCATGCGAATGACTTGGCGGGTTCCCGTGTGATTCCGCGACTACAGGAATGCGGGTGTACTGAAACCCGTCTTCCACGCGTCATCACCAATCCTTCACAAGGAATCCAACATGAGCATCAGCAACAAAACGCGACTCACTGCAGCATTGGCTTTCGCTTTCACCGCGATGTCGGGCGCCCAGGCCTCCGACTTCGGCCCTCATCTCGACAGCCGTGCAGGCGTCCGTGCACCCAGCGTCGAACGCAACGACGTGATTGCGCAGTTGCGTACTGTCGACGGCCACCGTTTCGATTTCGTCGCCGAAGGCGATGGCGTGGCGGTCGCGGAAATCGCGCCTGCAGGCAGCAGTTCCAACCTCGAAACATTGATCGCCGCGCAGGGCGCTTCGCCGCTGGAAGTCTATCTGGCCATCGATCCAGCGAATGCCGGCGCACCCGCACGCCTGCAGGACGCGCACGACGCCTACGTACGCAAGGCCGGCCGCACGGACACCAGCGTGCGTAGACTGAAACTGACCACCAGCGACGCGACGGCCAGCTCGGTCACGGCTAACTCGGTCGTTGAGGGATACGACACCGATTTCTGCCGCTACGACACCGGCTATACACCCGGGCACAGCCAGTTCACCTGGTGGTGGTATTGGACGGTGGGGCTCACTGCCGATTTCACCGCACAGCAGGCGTATGAATACCAGAACCTCAACGGCACCACCGGCAAGGTCTGGTACGCGGGCACGTCCAGCTCACGCTGGCTCGGCGCTTGCAATGGCAACTACATCTACGGCTTCCAGGATTTCGGGTTCGATGCGCAATACAAAGCCAGCAACGGCACATGGACGAATGCCTATCACACCCAGATCCAACCCTATTACTGGATCAAGTACTACTCCTACACCGCACCGCAGAACTGGCGTGTGCGTCTGCACGAACTCAGCTACAACGTGATGCTCAGCCGCGTCTACAGCGTGGCCGTGGCCGGTAACGATCCGCTTGTGATCGGCCTCTGAAGCCTCAGCACAGAACTGCTGGATAGAAAGCCGGAAACAAAGAACGCCCCGTACGGGGCGTTCTTTGTCAGGCAAGCAACTCGACAGGACTTGGTCCGGCGCAATGCCGTCGTCCGCGAGCCATATCGAAAGCGATCAGGCCTTGCGCGCGCGCTTGGCGACCGTGGTCTTCTTGGTGGTGCGGCGAACGGTCTTCGCAACCGGCTTGCGGCCACGGCGCACGGTGCGCTTCGCTTTTGCCGGCTTGAAGCGCGCGATCAGCGGCGACACCGCAGATTCAAACGTGCTGCCCACCTGGGCGACACCCGCTTCGATGCGGGCGCGCAGATCACCAGCGGTTTCGATCAGCCTGGACTGCGCCTGCTCGACTGCAGCGCGGGCCTGCTGACGGGTCTGGACGACGCGATCGACCGTCTGCGCAGCAGTGGCGGCAGTCTGACGGGCCGCCATGGAAGCGAGGCCAAGTCCGGCAAGCCAGAGGTGACGACCGGTCGCGTTGGGGGTGGTATCGATGCTCTTCTTGCGTGCCATTACGTATGCTCCGTTGCGGGGGGCCGGGGAACCCGGCTTTGGATTTGGACAGACTCAGCATGCCGCCGGTGGGCAGAGCAAACACACTAGCCACCGCTCCCGATCTGGGGCTTGCCTCATGTCCCGAGTCGCGGGATCCTGCCCCCTTCATTCGCGAGGACTCGAACATGGCCAAATCTTCCTGGGCCGCCTTCCCCCACGACGCCAAAGCCTTCGCCTATGCCGGCGATGCGCTGAAGAAAGCCTGGCCAAAGCTGCATGCGGGCGATTGCGAACCGTTTCCCGACGACAAGCGTGCCGCAGCGCTGATCAAGGCTGCAGGCAAAGCCGCACCGAAAGGCATGGACGCAGCAACATTGGCGGCATCACTGCAGGACGCGTGGCGCGCATTCCATCGCGGAGACTTCAAAGCCGCGTTCGAAGCAGGCGAAGCCCTCGGACCAGCAGGTGCCTCGGTCGCGACCAAGGCCATCGGCATCCATGCGACCTATCTGGTCGATGACGACGCCGAAAAGCTGAAACGCTACGAGCAGGCAGCCAAGCTCGCGGAAGCCGCCATCAAGGCACTGCCGGACGAAGCCAACAGCCATTACCGCCACGCCTTCGCACTGGGCCGCTACAGCCAAGGGCTGTCGATCGCCAAAGCACTGAAGGATGGCATTGCCGGGAAGGTCCGGGCCTCACTGGATACCGCACTGGAACTGGCGCCGGAACACGCCGAAGCGCACACCGCGATGGCGATCTACCACGGCGAGATCATCGGCAAGATCGGCGCGATGATCGGCGGCCTGACCTACGGCGCCAAGGCCTCCGAGGCCGAGAAGCACATCAAGGCCGCACTGAAACTCACGCCCGCTTCGCCCATCGCCCATATCGAGCACGGCAATCTGCTGATGCTGCTGTACGGTGACAAGAAAGAGGACGATGCCGCTGCTGCCTACGAGAAAGCCTCGAAATGCAAGCCCGTGGACGCGATGGAAGCCCTGGACGCGGCGTACGCCAAGGCCGAGCTGGAATGACCCCATCGACGGCGGCATGCAAATGGCCGCTTGCCTCGATGGGCCCGGCTCCGTAAAATGGCCGGCCGAACACCGGGCGGTTAGCTCAGCGGTAGAGCATTGCCTTCACACGGCAAGGGTCGCAGGTTCGAACCCTGCACCGCCCACCATATCGATCAATAAGTTATCTGATTTCCTCAGCTTGCTACGGCAGGCAGTACGGAAAAAATACGGAAAACCGACCTGCGAAAACAGGTTGGTTTTTTCGTTATATAGATCCACAAAAGTCAGCGACCTCCGACGATCGCTTCCAGCCAGCCGCCGCAGCGAGACGAGTGCCCGGGTCACGCCCTTCAATCCTGAGGCAAAGAGGGCATCAGAACAGCTGAAAGGGATTCGCCAGTAGGCGTCCCCCTCAAGCGTGCCGCGTAACTCGTTGTCATCAAACGAATCTTCGTCAGAACAGACTTTCATCGTCTCTTGGTGATCGCAATGATTCGGCAAGTGCAGGCTGCACCCAGTTTTTACACCCAGCTTTTACACCCAGTATTTACGCGCAGTTTCACGCACACATTCCAGCGACGACGCCGGATTACGGGGCAGCTTCATGGCTGGCCAACATCAAGATGCGTCAGATAGAGGCGCAGATCGAACTCCAACTGGTGGTAGTCGGGCAGCATGTGCATGCACAGCTGGTAGAAGGCCTTGTTGTGCTCGGCTTCCTTCATGTGCGCCAGCTCATGGACCACGATCATCTTCAGGAACCCGGCGGGCGCATCGCGGAACACGGCGGCAATGCGGATCTCGCGACTGGCCTTGAGTCTGCCGCCCTGTACCCGCGAGATTGTCGTGTGCGTGCCGAGCGCGTGCTTCATCACCTGCAGCTTGCTGTCGTAGATCACCTTGCCCAAGGGCATCGATTTGCGCAGATGCCGGTCTTTGAGCGCCTGGACATAGTCGTAAAGCTGGCCATCGTTGCGCACGGCATGGCGCTCGCCGTACTTGTCGGCCAACATCTCGCCCAGCCGACCCGCTTCGATCAACGCACGCACCTGTGCCTGCAGGTGTTGCGGGTAGCCGGTCAGGTACTTCAAGGCATCCATGAACAGAGGGCGGGCAGCGGAGTCGGCAGGTATGATGGGCCGGAAATCTCCGGCGGGAAACTGCGACATGGCAAAGGCGAATCCGCTCCAGGAACAACTGCTCAAAGCAGGCCTGGTGAAGAAGTCCAAGGTGGCCGAGGTGGCCCGCGAACAGAACAAGGCCCGGCATTCCAAAGTGCCGTCCGAACCCAACGAGATCCGATTGGAAGCGGAGCGGGCACGGGCCGAGAAGGTCGAGCGGGACCGCGCACTCGCCGCAGAGCGCAAAGCGCAGGCACGCGTCGCTGAACTTCGTGCCCAGGCACGGCAGATCATCCAGGACAGGAAAGTACCGCGTTCGGGTGAGAGCGAATATCGCTTCGTGGTAGACGGCGCCATCCGCACCCTGCTGCTCAACGAGGACCTGCGGAAGAAGTTGTCCAGCGGCGTACTGGTGATCGTCCAGTTGGACGAACGCTACGAGCTGTTGCCGCGAGCCGCCGCCGACAAGGTACGGGAACGCGACAGCAGCATGATCGTGCTCGATCACGCTCAGGATGCCGGCGCCGAGCCTGCCGCCGCAAGCTCCGAAGACGATGCGTATTACGCGCAGTTCAAGGTGCCTGACGACCTGGTCTGGTGACCACGCGGCGCAGCCCCGGAGTCAGCTCCGATCTCGACTGATTGCCGACATCGGGCGAGCGTCCTATCCAATATGCGTGGATGGTGGCTTTCTTCAGCCAGTCGCGGCCGTGAAACACCCGCTCAGATCCGAGTCGCGCAACGTGGGTCTCTCATCGAAAATGCAGCGCAAGAAACAATGGACGCGACCTGCTGACCCGCGTCGCTGTCGCTCACTTCTTCAGGCCTGCGACGACTTCCGACACGCCAAGCCCCAGTTCGAGCTGAAGGCGCACGTATTCGCGCTCCTTGCGCGACAGGCTGCGACCCATCTCGATACGCACGTCCTCAGCCTCCAGAATGCGCAGGATCCTTGGCATCGCCGAGCCGATGGCGTCCGGCCCGTAACCGGCCTCGCGTAAAACCGCACTCAGAGGGGCTTCTATATCCATGATGGGTCCAGCTCTATTCAAGACGCCGCATTGTGCACCAGCAGGCACGTGCGCGGCATGGGATGCATGCCGAGGACGCCAGTTTTGCTCAGATCGGAGGAAGCGAGGGGCCTCCCCGCAGGGCGTGAAGCCGATGCGCTCTCAGCGGCCGGGTCCAGCGCGATCCTGCTGTACAGCGTTGTCGACAGTGGCCTGGTGGCGGACATCGCCGTGAACCAAGTGCTGCGGGCTTCGCGCCTTGCGGCGCTCCTACATCATCAACAGCGTAATCACCGTGAGCTGGGAACGATGAAAATCGTCCGCGCCTTGCCGACGATGGAGGTTCGCGAGGACCGGTGACGGGCGGTTGACGGCATGCGTGCAAGGCAGCCCCTCATCCGGCCTTCGGCCACCTTCTCCCCGCGATGCGGGGAGAAGGAAAGCAACAAAGAAAAGACGCAACCGAGAGAATTTCGAGCATTCGAGCCTTCTAGAACGTCGAAAACGTCGAGAGCAGAGAAGACCCTATGCACTCTGCCTTATGCCTTCTCCCCGCCTGCGGGGAGAAGGTGGCCGAAGGCCGGATGAGGGGCGGCCGACGCAACAACAACCACAACAAACCCATCATCAGCAAACCCATCATCAACCTGAAGCCACACCGCATCGTTGCAAACACGCACATCGCGATCATCTTGTTGGCGCAACAGGCTGACGCAAACAGCGCTGAAGAGGCCAAGCGCGCAACCAATGTGCGCCATCGCACCGATTTCCGGACACGGGTGCGCGCAAGCTGTGGGACATAGTGATTACGGCAAGGAAACGATCTTGAATATTCCGTTGGATCTCGCGTTGAATCTCGCGCTGCCATCTCCCTGCTGGCGGGCATCTTGAGGCGCATTCAGCCCAATCGGATACATCGCATGGTCGCGGGCTCTCTTGGCCTCTCCGTGCCGTAGAAGACACGGACACGCATCAACCACATAAAGATCGCGTGCGCGGATGCATCACCGCTGCTGCTCGAACAGGACAGCGCAAGCAAGACAGATCCTGCAGTCCAGAACCAGCTCGATTCAACAAGGATGGTTTCAGCCCGGCGATATCTGCCGGCAATGTCTGAACGTGAGGCCTTTGCTCGTGCTGGAGGGCTTCAGGTTCGACAACGGCAGTGAGCGCATTTTCTGTAGACAGGTCAGGCCTGAAAGCCCGACAGCGAACAGAGGTCGTGTGCAGACGGCGCTGGGCCGGATCCTCAATCGTTCAATCGGTCGGCCCGCACGTGCAGCGCGTCGCCATACGCTGCTGCCGTCTTCCGGCCCGACCACCACCCCACCTGATCTGTGAGTGAGCTGCCCTGCTCTCATCATGCGACGGCAGAAGGCAACCATGATGAATCTCGGAAACTTGTTCAAACATTTGCCCAGGATCGCGGCAATCGTCAGCAATGACCGGCTGGGGCAACCGCCGCCTGCCAGCCACCCCGAGGAGCCAACCACGCTCCCCGCCGAGTTGTTCAGTGCAGAACACATGGAGGACCACGGCCGGGCGCTGGCCAACGCGCATGTGCTGAGCCACAGCAAAACCCGCGACCGCCTGCTTGAGCGCTTGAATGACAACGTCCATGTGTTGAACAGCACCTGCGACCTGCTGGCGGCGGCGGCGAAGGAAAAACTGCAGATCGCGCCGGCAGGCGAATGGCTGCTCGACAATTTCTATCTGATCGAAGACCAGATCCGTACCGCCAAGCAGCATCTGCCGCGTGGATACAGCCGCGAATTGCCGCGACTCGCGGAGGGGCCGTCGCAATATCTGCCGCGCGTCTACGACCTCGCGATCGAAACCATTTCGCACAGCGATGGCCGGGTCGATACCGAAACCCTGAGCCGCTTCGTGGCGGCTTACCAGTCGATCACACAGCTCACGCTGGGTGAACTGTGGGCAATCCCGATCATGCTGCGGCTGGCGCTGATCGAAAACCTGCGCCGGGTCAGCGCGCGCCTCAGCAACGCGCGCCGGCATCTGAACCTCGCGCAGGAGTGGGCGAACCGGATGATGGCGGTCTCCGAGGCCGATCCGACGAGCCTGATCCTGGTGATCGCCGACATGGCGCGTTCGCATCCGCCGATGACCAGCCCATTCGTCGCCGAACTGGCACGACGCCTGCAGGGGCATGGCCCGGCGCTGGCGCTGCCACTGACGTGGATCGAGCAGCGGCTTGGCGAATCGCATCAGACGATCGAACAGATGGTGTTGTCGGAAAACCGTCAGCAAGCCTCCGACCAGATTTCGATCAGCAACAGCATCGGCGGACTGCGTTCACTCGGCGCGATCGACTGGCGCGACTTCGTCGAAGCGATGAGCATGGTCGAGCGCACCCTTCGACAGGATCCCGGCGACGTCTATGCCAACATGGATTTCGCCACGCGCGACCGCTATCGCCATGTCGTTGCGCGGGTCGCGAAACGCGGCCGTCTGCCCGAAGCCGACGTCGCCACTGCAGCCATCGCGCTGGCGCAGCAGCATGCCG
>JBGSID010000136.1:0-9981 GCA_041751895.1 Lysobacteraceae bacterium
CGATGCTGGTCGAGCAGCCGGGCCAAGGCGTCTGCGGCGGTGTCGGCATGGCTGCGCGCGTCGATGCCCTCCGGTGCCATGTAGGCATCGGGCGAGGGCGCGAACAGGCATTCGACCAGCAGCGGCGCGTAGACCCGTCGATACAGCGGAATGTCGCCGACAGACAGCGCGCCGATGGTTTCGCCGTGATAGCCGTTTTCGAGCGCGACGAACTTGGTCCGCCTGCTTTCGCTGCCATCGGGCTCACCCTGATTGCGATACCAGTGGAACGCCATCTTGAGCGCGACTTCGACGCCGGCCGAGCCGTTGTCGGCATAGAACACCTTCGACAACGGCGCGCGCCCGGATTGGCGGGGCGCGATCACGAGCAGTCGTTCGGCCAGCTCCACGGCCGGCGCATGCGAGACGCCGGCGAGGATGACGTGCTCCAACGTCCGCGCCTGTCGGCCGATGGCGTCGGCGATCCGGGGTTCGGCGTGGCCGTGGATATTCGTCCACCAACTGCTGATCGCGTCCAGCGTCCGACCGCCGTCGTGGCCGATCAACCAGGCACCCTCGCCGCGCGCGACGGGCAACAGCGGCAACGTGTCCGGATGCTCGCGCATCTGGGTGCACGGGTGCCAGAGCACCTCAAGGTCGCGCGCGCGCCAGCGATCGGTCTCGCTGTCGTCTGCGTCGTTGAAGCGGCTCTCGTTTATGATCGTGCCATGTGTCTTCATCCTTCCATTATCGCCCGGTACGTCCGCGCGGGTGCCATGTGAGCCGAACGCTGCCCACGATCCATGAGATCCGCCGCCGCCGTGGCGACCCCGAGCGCGTGATCGAAGAGCTCGATCTCGAATTCAGCAATGGCGAGCGGCGGTTGTATCACCGCGCGCCTGCTGCCGGTCATGGCGCGGTCATCGTGGTACCGATGATCGACGACGACACCGCGCTGCTGATCCGCGAATACGCTGCGGGCACCCATCGCTACGAACTCGGTCTGGTCAAAGGCAAGATCGATCCCGGCGAGACACCGATCGAAGCGGCCAATCGTGAGCTGAAAGAAGAGGCCGGCTACGGCGCCCGCTCGCTGACCGTCCTGCGCAGGATCAGCCTGGCACCGACCTACATGGGCCACGAGACCGTCCTGGTCCTGGCGCGGGATCTCTACGAAGAACGCTTGCCCGGCGACGAGCCTGAGCAGCTCGACGTGGTGCCGTGGAAGCTCGATGCCCTGCACGAATTGATCCTCGCCGAGGATTTTTCAGAGGGGCGCTCGATCGCCGCCCTGTTTATCGTCAAGGAATTACTGATCAGGGAGAGGCTCCACGATGCCGATGTTGCTCAATGAAACCGTTCGCGAAAGCGTGATCGCATTGGCCGTCCAGGCCGCTGCGGACATTCTTGAGATTTACCAGCAGCCGTTCGACATCGAACACAAGGCCGACGACAGTCCGTTGACTGCGGCCGATCTCGCGTCGCACCGCCGCATCGCGAATGGCTTGCAGAAACTCACGCCGGAGATTCCGGTGTTGTCCGAGGAATCCGCGGAAACCGACATCGCGACGCGACGTGGATGGTCGCGATTGTGGCTGGTCGATCCGCTCGACGGCACGCGCGAATTCGTCAAGCGCAATGGCGAGTTCACCGTCAACATCGCGTTGATCGAAGACGGCGTCGCCACCTTCGGCGTGATCCAGGCGCCGGTGACCGGCGAGCTGTGGTGGGGCGACCTCGTTCATGGCGCGTATCGCCGTAACAGCAGCGGCGAAATCGCACTCGATGTGCGGGTGCCTGCATTGCCGCCGCTGCGGGTTGCCGCCAGCCGTTCGCACCGCGATGCCCGTACCGAAGCCTTCATGGCGAAAATGGCCGCCGAGACCGGCGAACTCGAAACCATCGGCGTCGGTTCGTCGCTGAAATTCTGTCGCGTCGCCGAGGGCGCGATCGACGTCTACCCTCGCTTCGCACCGACCAGCGAGTGGGACACCGCAGCGGGACAGGCCATCGTAGAAGCCGCCGGTGGTCGCGTCCTCGACCCGCAGGGGCGCCCGTTCCGCTACAACCAGCGCGACACCCTGCTCAACGGCGATTTCGTTGCGCTGGGCGATGCCGGTTTGCCGTGGCAGCGATGGATCGATCGTTGATGCCGAAAGCCGTGTCCAACGTCCTGCAGACATCCGCTCAGGCAATGAGTCGCGTGGCAAAGAGATGAACGACCACAGATGAACGACCGCAGCAGCATCAAGCGCCTGCTCACTATCATGGCCCGCCTGCGTGCTCCGGAGGGCGGCTGCCCTTGGGATCTCCAGCAGACCTTCGCCACCATCGCGCCATACACGGTGGAAGAAGCCTACGAAGTCGCCGATGCCATCGACCGCAAGGATCTTGACGATCTGAAGGACGAACTCGGCGACCTGCTGTTCCAGGTCGTCTTTCATGCACGCATGGCCGAGGAACAGGGCGCGTTTGCGTTCGGTGACGTGGTTGCTGCGGTCAGCGACAAGATGGAACGCCGTCATCCGCACGTGTTCGCGGGCATGAGCATCGCCGACAGCGACGCGCTGAACGCGATGTGGGATGCGGAAAAGAAGAAAGAACGGTTGGTGAAACATGCCGCACTGACGCCCGACGCCGCCCATGACGAGTCCGCATTGGCGGGTGTCGCGCGTGGACTGCCCGAATGGCAGCGCGCGGTGAAACTCCAGAAGAAAGCCGCGACCGTCGGTTTCGATTGGCCGGGCCCGGCACCGGTCATCGAGAAGCTGAAGGAAGAACTGGAAGAAGTACGGGTCGAGTTCGATGCGCTCGCGCTTGCGCCTGGGAGCGCCGAGGTGCGCGACCGGCTGGAAGACGAACTCGGCGATCTGCTGTTCGTCGCTGCGAACCTCGCGCGCCATGCGAAGGTCGATACCGGGGCCGCCATGCGTCGCGCCAACCACAAGTTCGAGCGTCGTTTCCGCGCAATGGAGACGATGGCGGCGGCCGACGGTGTGCGTCTGGCCGATCTCTCATTGGCGGATCAGGATGGCTATTGGAATCGCGCCAAAGCCGCCGAGTCGACGGGGAAGAGCACGGCACCATGAACTGTTACCGACATCGTGATCGCAGCGCCGTCGGCGTTTGCGCAGCATGCGGCAAGGGCGTTTGTGGTGAAGGCTGTGCGCAGCACGACACGCTGGGGCTGAGCTGTACCGATGCCTGTCACAAGCAGCTCCAGCTGCGTCAGCGTGCTTTGCGGGCTTCGATGTCGTCACCGGTCGGTTGGGGTTGGTCGACGCTGCTGGTGGTCCTGGGCGTTGTGCTGCTGTACTACGGCTACCGTTTCTACGATTTCACGATGAGCGTGCCGAATCTGCTTGGCATGTTGTTCGTCTGGTACGGTGTGGTACTGCTGCTGCAGCGCGTCGCACAACGAGAAAACAAGCCCTGATCAGGAGTTACGCATGGCCGGCTATTCCAGCTTTCGCGATTTCTATCCCTTCTATATGCGCGAGCATCACAACCGCACCTGCCGCAGGCTGCATTTCGTCGGCACGTCCTGCGCGCTGATGCTGATCATCGCCGCGATCACGCAGCAGAACCCGTGGTGGCTCCTCGCTGCGCTGGTCTGTGGTTATGCCTTCGCCTGGGTGGGGCATTTCTTCTTCGAGAAAAACCGTCCGGCGACGTTCAAGCATCCGCTGTATTCGTTTGCGGGAGATTGGGTCATGTTCAAGGACATGCTCATTGGTCGGATCAAATTCTAGGAAAATCGGGTGCGCTGTGGGTACCCCGATGCCGTGATAGGCGGTGAAGGCTTGTGAGTCATCGCCCCTGTCTGCGCTCCTGACAACGGCTGGAAACCGTTATTCCAGAAAAATCAGCCAGGCGGCCACCACGATCAGGGCGAATCCCGCCCAGTGGTTCCACTTCAGCGGCTCGCCGAGATACCACGCCGAGAAACCGGCAAACACCACCAGGGTGATGACTTCCTGCATGCCCTTGAGCTGCGGTGCGCTGTAGATCGCGCTGCCGAGCCGGTTGGCCGGCACCATCAGGCTGTACTCGAACAGTGCGATGCCCCAGCTGACGATGATCGCGGCCGCCAGCGGTGCCGTCTTGAATTTCAGATGCCCGTACCAGGCGAACGTCATGAAGATGTTCGAACACAGCAGCAGGATGACCGGGGCGATGCGTTCGAGAAGCGTAGGCATGACGATTTCTGCGAGGGTGAGGCGTGAGATGATGCCGGGGCATCTCTGTACCGCCAAGAGATCGTCCGCCACGGGAACATTCCCCGTGTCCACCCGGTCAACCGAACGCGCTTTCGAACGTTCACATCTCCTTCTCTTGCGAGCCATCGACTTCCCATGCCCCCATCCCGCAAGCGTTCCTTCTTTTCGCGCCGCCTCGTCATCGTTCTGGTCGCCATCGCGGCAGTCGTCGCTGCGATCTGGTTCTGGAAAGGCCGCAGCGCCTCCGGCGAACAGGCCTACCGTACCGCGCCGCTTGAATTGGGCGATATCCGGGTGGCGATTTCGGCCACCGGGACGCTGGGCGCGTTGTCCACCGTCGATGTCGGCAGTGAAGTCTCGGGCAAGGTCACCGAGGTGCTCGTCGATTACAACGATCGTGTCGAAAAAGGCCAGGTCATCGCCCGCATCGACCCGAGTACATTCGAGGCGCAGATCGAGCAGGGCGATGCCAGCATCGCCAGTGCCCGCGCCAGTCTGCAGACGGCACAGGCCACGCTGCGCAATGCCGAGCTGGACTATGGCCGCAAGGCCGAACTGGTGAAGCAGAAACTGATCGCCCGGGGCGATCTCGATCAGGCGCTGGCCGCTCGCGACCAGGCACGTGCGCAGATCATCTCGGCCCAGGCGCAGATCCGGCAGCAGCAAGCCTCGACCGAAAATTTCCGTTTGAATCTCGGCAGGACCGTGATCCGCTCACCTGTGAACGGCGTGGTGCTGACCCGTTCGATCGAACCCGGACAGACCGTCGCCGCCAGCCTGCAGGCGCCGGTGTTGTTCAAGCTCGCCGAAGACCTGGTGCGGATGGAGATCGTGCTCGCGGTCGATGAGTCCGACATCGGCCAGGTCAAACAGGGGCAGCCGGTCAGTTTCAGTGTGGATGCCTTCCCGGACCGCAAATTCAACGGGACGGTCCGCCAGATCCGGCTGTCGGCCACCAATACCAGCAATGTCATCACCTATCCGGTGGTGGTGTCGGTCGACAACAGCGATCAGATACTGCTGCCGGGCATGACCGCCAACGCCGAGATCGAGGTCAGCCGTCGAGACAACATCCTGAAAGCGCCGAATGCGGCCATGCGGTTCAAGCCGCCGGTCGACAACGCTTCACCAGAGGAAACGCCGCAGCGCGGTGGCGGCATCAGCGAAGAGCTGCCGAAGATCGCTGCTGCGCTTCAACTCAGCCCCGCACAGCAGGGCGCTTTCGATGCCGCGTTGACCAAGCTCCGCGAGCGCAACGCCGCACGTGCCGCCGCACCGGCGCAGGGCCAGAACGGCGGCAGCGCACTGTTCGGCCGTGCTCCGAGTGGGCAGCAACGTCCGGCAGGTGGCGGCAGCGCCAGTGGTGCGATGCGTCAACGGATGATGGAGCGCTTCAATCAGCAGTTCGCGGAATTCCGCGTGGCCTTGAACGATACGCAGCGCCAGCAGTGGGATACCGAACTTAATGGGCTGATCGGTGCGCGTCGCGCGCCGGTGTATGTGCTCGCGGACGGCAAACCGAAATCGGTGATGGTGCGGGTCGGCGCTTCGGATGGCAGCAACACCGAGATTTCCGGTGATCTGAAGGCCGGTGATGAAGTGATCGTCGGCGTGCAGGTTGCGGAGACCGGCAAGTGAATGCAGCGCCGCGCGCACGCCATTCGCATCCGGTCATCGAGACGCGGGCGCTGAGCAAGGTGTATGCCGCCGGCACCGAGGCCGAAGTCGTGGCGTTGAAGAATGTCGACCTGAAGATCGAGCACGGTGAATTCGTCGCGATCATGGGGCCGTCTGGCTCGGGAAAGTCGACGCTGATGAATCTGATCGGTTGTCTCGATACGCCGTCCTCCGGCACGTATCTGTGCGACGGCGTCGATGTCGCCACGCTTGATGCGGAGGAACGGGCGATACTGCGTCGCGACAAGATCGGTTTCGTATTCCAGGGCTTCAATCTGTTGTCGAGGATGAGTGCGCTGGACAATGTGGCCATGCCATTGGGTTACGCGCGCGTGCCGCAGGCTGAACGCCGCGAACGGGCTGCGGAAGCATTGACGGCAGTGGGGTTGGGCGAACGCATGCATCATCGGCCCAGCGAACTGTCGGGCGGTCAGCAGCAGCGTGTCGCGATCGCGCGTGCGTTGATCCATCGTCCAGCGATCCTGATGGCCGATGAGCCGACCGGTGCCCTGGATACGCGTACCGGCCAGGAAATTCTGGCGTTGTTCGATCGCCTGCGCGGCGAAGGGCACACCATCATTCTCATCACGCACGACGCTGAAGTCGCGACGCGCGCCGACCGCACGTGTGTGATGCGAGACGGTGAGCTTTTCGATGACACGTCCCGTGACGAAGAGGTGTCGGCATGAGTGCGACGACGTTGGCGTCCCAGCCTCCGCAACCCGGCGGCATGACGCTGCTGGAAGTCCTGCGCACCGCGACCTTCGCCCTGCGCGGCAACTGGGTGCGCAGTGCGTTGACCTCACTGGGCGTGATCATCGGGATCGCGGCCGTCATCGTGATGGTGTCGGTCGGTCAGGGCACACAGGCGGAAATCGACAAGCTTGTGTCGGGCCTCGGTTCGCAGCGTCTGGACATCAATCCCGGCGCCGGTCGTGGTTTTGGTGGCGTACGCATGAGCGCCAGCAATTTCTTCACGCTGACCGAAGACGACGCCGATGCGATCCGTCGCGAAGTGCCGGGCGTGCAGTTCGTTGCCGGTTCGTTGCGGGGAGGGACGCAGGCGGTGTACGCCGAGAACAACTGGTCGACGAGTTGGCAGGGCGTGCAGCCGGAGTGGTTCGATATCAACGGTTGGGAAATAGCCAGTGGTCCGGGTTTCGAATCGCGCGATTACACCAGCGGTGAGAAGTCTGCGATCATCGGTGAAAGCGTGCGGCGCGAGCTGTTCGGCGAAGAAGAAGCCGTCGGCCAGAACATCCGTCTCGGCCGCGTACCGTTCACGGTGGTCGGCGTGCTCAAATCGAAGGGGCAGGGCGGCTTTGGCCAGGATCAGGACGATCTGATCGTCGTTCCGCTCGGCACCGCGCGTCGTCGCCTGTCCAGCAATGCGGCACTGCCGCCTGGCGCTGTGCAACAGATCTCGGTCGGTGTCGCCGACCCCGATGGCCTGTCCAGTGCGCAGGCAGAAATCGAAGCCTTGTTGCGGCAGCGGCACAAGATCGAGCCGGGCGCGGACGACGACTTCAATGTGCGCAATCTCGCCGAAATCGTCAGTGCGCGCACGCAAACGACGAAGCTCATGTCGCTGCTGCTCGGCGCGGTGGCGGGCATTTCGCTGATCGTCGGCGGTATCGGCATCATGAACATCATGCTGGTGTCGGTGACCGAGCGTATCCGCGAGATCGGTCTGCGCATGGCAGTCGGTGCCGGTCCGCGCGATATCCGTCGGCAATTTCTTGCTGAAGCGATGTTGATTTCGCTGATCGGTGGCGTCATCGGCATCGCGCTGGGCGTGGTCGGCGCGATGTTGGTGAGCAAGTTCGGCGCGTTGCCGGTGGCGCTCAATGGCCAGGTCATCGGCCTCGCCGCCGGATTCTCCATCGCGACGGGTCTGTTCTTCGGCTACTACCCGGCGAGCAAGGCGGCGAAGCTCGATCCTATCGAGGCATTGCGGCAGCAATAAGCCATGAGACGGCCCTGTCGTCTGTCTCAAGGAGCGTGTGTTGTGTTTTCACGCAACACACCGGCGCCCCGCACTTCTTTTAAAGCAGTTTGATCATCCCGAGGATCTTGTCGACCTGGCCCAGGAATTTGGTGGTGGATTTGATGAGGCTGTCGACATCCGCCGCCTGTTTCAGCGCGTTGTCGAGATCGGCACTGGCTTCAAGCACGGTCACGATGCCCTGATCGATCTTCGCGGTGGTCTGGTTGAACAGCAGTGCGCCGACCGCAGTGATCCGGTTGCTGACTTCGCGCATCTCGTTGAGGATCGCCTGCGCCGCGTCGGCGCTGGTGGCCTGGTCGAGCAGGCCCGACAGCGTTTGATGGCGTTGGATCAGGCTCTGGTGCAGCTCCCGGATTTCCGGGTTCATGATCTCGGCAGGCGGACTGGCAGCGGCCAGCGTCGGCGGTGAAGCCGGCGTTGTGTCGTCCTTCGACGGCTTTTTTTTCTTCTTGCTCATCGTGCTGCTCCCGTCGCGTTGTCGGCGTTGGCGTCGCCCACAGGGGCGGCGTTTTTCGATGTCGAGCGGCGATACTCATCGTGGATCAGCCCGATCAGTTCGCGTGCGCTGGACTCGCGGCCAGCGGCGAGTTCGCGATGCGCGCTGGCGAGCAGACCCAGCGACTGTCGCAGTGAGGACAGCATCATGTCCTGGGCATCGCGCTGGTCGAGCGCAGTGACATAGCGCTCCACGACGGCGCGTTTGGCATCGTTGCCCTGTGGCGTCGCGACCAGGAAATCGACCTGGATCTGGCCGAGGACGTCGCCCCAGGCGGCGCGCACGGTGCCCCGGATCGCGTCGTCGGGGCTGCTGCCGATGGCCGTCATCATCTGCGAGAACACGGCCTGGATGCCGGGGTCCGCCGCACGGATGGCGGCCTTCGCATCCCGGCCGCTTTTCATCTGCAGCAGCAGGCCGCCCAACTGCCCGAAGGCGGCGGTCAGGCCGTCCGGGAGTTGCTTGTCATCCAGTTTGACGATCGCGTCGCCGAGCGCGGTGAGCTCGGTCTCCACGCCGCTGCGCCGTTGCGGGTCGAGAAGTTTTTCCAGCGACGCGGCGTAGGTGTCGATCACCCCGAAGGCGCGGTCCCACTTGGCGATGTCGCTGGCCTGCAGGCCATTCGAGAACATCGCCGCGTTGATGTTGGGCTGGTTGATCGCGCGCTCGATCTGCTGTTGGCGCAGAAAGGTATTGATCTCGGCGAACGCGGTATCCACCTGCTGGTTCGCGCTGGCTACGCCGGTGCGGAATGGCGGAATGGCCTCACGGATCTGCGAGATGCCGCAGCCGCTGAGCAGAACGATGAGTGCTGTGCACGCGAAAGTCCGGAGTGCCGTCGTCGCGCGGCGTGTGTTCCTGTGTCGATGCATGTCGATTTCCCCTTTGCGATCCATGCGCATCACGGTTTCGAGCGCCGCGACCGCGTGTCTCTCTGTGACAGCGTATCGGTCCGTGCGGGCTAGATCCGGATGCGGTCTGATCCTACGCCCGGGTACCGCGTTTGCCCAGCAGTGGCGTGAAGCGCACAGTCTCGGCCGTCGTGACGATCCGCGCGGAGATCACCCTGTGCCGGAATGATCCAGCGTGCCATGTGCATTGGATCCAGGGGGGAAATGCATGGAGGGAATGCATGGAGGAGCAGCGATGCGACGGGCAGGAGAAGCCCGTCGCACCGGTACAACGGTCTCGGTGAAAGCGGCTCAGCGGATTCCGATCAGGGTTTGCAGGGAATCACGGTGCCGCTGGGGTCGTAGCAGGTCGCGGTGCGGTTCACGCCTTCGCCTTTCGTGCCTGAAACACTGGATTCGTAGCTGTTGCCGTTGTGGCCGATGGCATCGACGTTCCGATTGAGCGTGCCGTCGACATAGGCGGTATCGGCGTTGTAGTGGCCGCCCTGGGCGCCGGTGGCATTGGTCTGGCGCCCGCCGCTGACGGTGCCGTCGGCGTTGCGGGTGAAACCGCCCTGGCTGCTGCTGTTGCTGTTCTGGCCGTTCCACTCTGCGCCGGACTGATGTTGCGCGCTGCCGTCGTTGTTCACGGTCGTGCTGCCGGCACGGGCGGCGGTACCGCCGTTCGGTCCGCGATACGCTGCCGCGCTG
>JBGSID010000137.1:0-9285 GCA_041751895.1 Lysobacteraceae bacterium
GCGCGCTCCAGTGCCTGTACCAACGCGGATCGGAAGCCCTCCACCCGTGAGAATGCTGCCGCCATCCTCGCGTCTGCTGGGGCGACCTGTGCCGCAGCGCCGCCCATGCGCACTTGACGCGCGGCACGTGCGATCAGCTGACGCAACTCGGCCTCGGACATCCGCCAACGCACGCCCAGCCTGCGCAGGAACACGCGTACGGCCGCAATGATCCGGTCGAGCAGCGTGTCCTTGACACCCGACTCGGCCATGAGCGCGATGAACTCGCGCACCGCCGTAGAGTCCCAACCGTTGTCGGCATAGCCGCGCTGCGCGTGTTCGGCGAACAAGCGGGAGTGGCGACCCTTTTCACGCAGGCGCTGCACACCTGCCGAGATGTCGGCCCACAGCGCCGGGCCGACGATGGTCTCGATGCCGTAATGGCCGACCGCTTCGTGGACCAGCACGCGCTGCACGGCTTGCCTGTTCGGCAGTTGACTGGCGACGAGGTACACCGTGCCGGTGTCGCGTGCATAGAAGCCTTCGGCGAGGTGATAGTCCGACGCGCGGCGTGCGGATGCAGGCAGGTGTTCAGGCGTTTCCACCACCCGGACTATGGGTGCGCCCTTCCAACCGACCAGTATCTCGTCCACCACCCGGCGCACCTGGGCCACGCTCGCCCCGCTCCCGGCTGGGCCGCTGCGTTTGCTGAAGTTGCCCGTGCCATCGTCGCGCAGGTTCTGGTAGTCCAGCAGTTCATCCAGGGCATCGCCGAACCCGACTTTACGCAGTGCGGCGCGCTGCGCTTCCAGCGCCGTATCAAGCATTGGCCGTTCGTTGGTGGGAATTTCCGGTCCGCGCACCAGCAGCAGGCGCTGCACGCGACGATACTGCTCGCGTGTTTCGCGCAAGTCCTGTACGCGGTCGAAGGGCTTGGCGGCCTCGGCCTTGAAGCGCTCGGCATCGCGCTTGGCGGCCTCGATCCGCGCTTCGGTGTCGGCAATCTCCGCACCGATGCGGTCGAGATAGTTGTTCAGGCGCATCAGCAGACCAGTCGCGGAGAACGTCTCCGCTCCGCGCTCGTAGGTGCTGACTTCTCCCAAGTCCGACACGATGCGAACCCACTGCGGCCCCGCACGATCGATCTCGAAGGTCACGCCGCGATAGACCAGATCGACGGGCACCGTCGTTTCGCTCGGTCCGATCAAGGCACCGACCTGTTTGGCGATGGTTTGGGTCAGCGATTTGCGCTCGTTGAAGCGTTTGCCATCGAGCGTGGTATTGGCAGGCACCGCCTCCTTGTCTTCAGGGATCGGATTGCGCGTGGCCTGCGCTTCGACTTCGCGCAATGCCTTCAGAAGACGCGTCCCTCCCGTCGACGCGTAGGCTTCGGCACTGCGCGCCTGCCGCTGCAGCGCGGTCTGGTTGTCCGCATGCGCCAGTTCCAGTTGTTCCAGCCGGCGGACTTCGTTGCGCAGTTGCGTCTCACGCAGGATCAGCGGGTCGCCCGACGCAGCGGCCTTCATCTCGGCCGCGTTCGCCGCCTCGCCGTCGATATCCTCGATTTCGGTCTGGCTGCCGTCGTATTTGCGCAACTGTTCGATGCCGCGCGCCTTGTGCTCCAGCAGTTGCCAGCGCCGGGTGTCGTAGGTCTGCCGGGTCGCGTAGCGGTAGATCGCGACCTCGAAACCGTCCGGGTCGCGCTCGTAGAGCTGGTTGTCGCGCCGGATCGCGCGGCCCTCGCGCTGCTCCAGGTCGCTCGGCTTCCACGGCGCATCGATATGGTGCAGGCCGACGATGCGTTCCTGCACATTGGTGCCGGCCCCCATCTTCGGGGTCGAGCCCAGCAGGAAGCGGATCTCGCCACGGTTCACCCGCTTGAACAGCTTGGCCTTGGCGTCTGGGTTGCCGTAGTCGTGGATGAAAGCGATTTCGTTCGCCGGCACCCCACCCTTGATGAGCTTCGCCCGCAGATCGTCGTAGACACTGAATCCTTCAGCGCTGCTCAGACCCACGATATCCTGCAGGCTCAAGCCTTCGCTGGCCTCGATATCGATGGCGTTGGCGTCGTTGTAGTCGTCGATCTCCGCCTGGGTCAATTCCTGCCCAGCCTCCCGTTCGGCCTCGCGCTTGGCCAACCAGCGTTCTCGTTGCGCCGGGTCGCGCAGCGTCTCCTGTGCCCACGACAGCGCCGCCTCACGGCTACCGAAGCCGGCATGCCGGGTACGGCCGGTCGCAGCATCGAACACCTCGACGTTCATCCGCCCCTGGCGCTTGCGCGCCACCAGCAGGAACGGTAGTTCTTCCGCGCCCGCGACCGTATGCGCGGTGCCGTTGACGTGGATCAGACCGCCACCTTCCTCACGCACATAGACGCGCTGCGCCTTCGCTGCAACCGCCTTGCGCGCGGTGTTGGGCACCGACAGGTCGCAGAACACCAGCTGTGTGCCCTTGTCGGCATCCCACTGCCGATACAGCGCCAACATGCGTTCCACTGCAAGATTGATCTTCGAGCCGGGGAAGTCGGGCGCGCCCGAATCGATCAGGCGATAGTCCAACCCCGCTTTGTTGGCCTGCCCGGTCAACGACAGCGCATTGACCTTGCCTTTGGTCTGCCGCGTCAGTTCGCGAATGCGCCCGAATTGCCCAAGGATCGACTGTTCGGCGATCTCGATTTTCGGGGTCAATGCGGCTTCGACCACTGCCATCTGCGCATCTTCGCGGGTCGGGTGCGTACCGAGCGAACGCGGATACGATTGTCCGGGCGTTTCGATCTTGATCTCGAACCGTCCGTCCTTGGTCGGTTCGATCTTCGCGGTCTCGCCCGCACCCGGATTGAAACCAAACTCGACCCCACCGACCTTGGTCCGTGCCAGATGCGGGATGCCCATGAACTCCGCGACCAGCGGCGAGCGTTCGGCGACCACGATCTGCGGTTTGCCGCCAAGCAGTTTCGGCACCGGGAAGCGCTTGCCCTTCGCCGCTTCCTGCGCTTTGAGATCGTCCAGCGTCACCACGTCGGCGAACGCACGGTAGTCCGCCATCAGCGATGGCAGGTTCTGGAATTTCGCGAACCGCGTCGATGCACGGAAGCCCGCGCCCGATGGTGCGACCTCGTAGACGTTCTCGATACTGCCGTATTGGCGTGCCCAGGCATCGAAGACATGCAAGTCCTTGCGCTTGAGCGTCGGGTACTGCATGTAACGCTGCATATTGAACATCTCCACCAGCGAATTGCTGACCGGGGTGCCGGTCGCGGTCACGATGGGCGCCTTGTCGCCGAAGGTCTCGAACAGCCACTGCGTCTTCACGAACAGGTCAAACGCGCGATCCGAACCGTTCGGATTGCCCATGCCCGGCACCTTGGACATGGTCGTGGTGTAGAACAGGTTCTTGAACTCGTGCAATTCGTCCATGAACAGGGCATCGACGCCCAATTCATCGAAGGTCAGCACGGTATCGCGCGCGCCGATGCTGGCCAGCTTGTTCTTGATCTTCGCGTCCAGGCGGGCACGGATGCCCTCCATCTCGCGCACGATGCCCCGGTCGCCACGCTCGCGCTTCACCTGCTCGATGAGGCTGGCAATCTCGTCGATCTGTTCACGGAGGATGCGCGTCTCGGTCTCTTCGGGCAGTCCGATCTTCTTCAGCGACGAGTGGCCGACGATGATCGCGTCCCAATCGCCGGTCACGATTCTGGAAAACAGCTTCTTCCGGTTATCGCGAGTGAAGTCCTCCGGCTCCGCCGCCAGCACCACCGCACCGGGATACAGCCGCGCGAACTCGGTGCGCCACTGCACCGTGAGGTGATTGGGCACCGCGAACAGCGGCTTGCGGGCAATCCCGAGCCGGCGCATCTCCATCGCGATCCCGACCATCTGGAAGGTCTTGCCCGCGCCGACGACGTGGTCGAGCAGCAGCTGTCGCGATTGCAGGCCGCGCCAGATGCCGTTCTGCTGATGCGTGAGCAGGGTCAGGCCCGGACTCATGCCCGGCAGGGTCAGGTGCGAGCCATCGAACCGACGTTCGACCGTGCGGTTCATTTTCTCGTTGTACAGCGCAAGGAGCCGTTCGGCCCGCTCCGGGTCGCGCCAGACCCAGGCGCGCCACTCCGCGCGCAGCGCGCTCTGCTTTTCGCGGGCGCGCTCGGTCTCCGCTTCCAGCACAAACGTCTGAGACTGGTTGCCATGGCGAACGGTCTTGGTGACGACCACCGCACGTCCGGCCAGCGTCGACTGGAAAATCTCCGTCGCGCCCATCTCCTGCGTTCCCCAGGTCGATGCGTTCAGCACCCGATCCGGCATGCCGATCACGTTCACGAACCACAGACCGGAACCGCGCGAATAGACCATGCGCGCGTCCGCACCCGTGATCTCGCGATGGAAGGCGCGCAGATCCTCCACCGGCAGAAACGGCGCACCCAGCGCGATATTGATCTCGCTGGGCGTCTTGTCGCGCGGGATGACCTTGGTCAGCGCATCGACGTTGCGCGCAAATCGGGGCTCGCGCCTCGCCGCGTCCTTCGCCTCGGCGAGCTTGGTTTTCACATCGCCCGAGAGATAGTCGTCCGTCGTGACCAGCGTGCCGTCCGGCGTCTCGAACACCAGCGCGCCCAACTCGGCGACGATGGCGTCCCGGTCCTTGCCGTAGACCTCGGTCATGTACGCCGGATCGACCAGGCCCCGGTAGTTCAGGCTCGCCACCAGCGCATCGCGGGCGCTGCGCACGGTCACGAAGTCCGAGGGCGGGAACAGCACGCGGCGCTTGAAAATGTCGGCCTTGGTCGCCTTCGGCGCACGCGGCGCGATGCCCTCACGCTTGGCCACGGTATCGCTCGTGCCTGCATCGAAATCGAATTCCAGCGCCAGCAGCAGGCTGGCGTCCGGATCATCGATGAAGAGACTGCGGTTGGTGCGCGGCGCATTGAGATGGCCGAAGCGTTTGAGGAAGGCGTCATAGCGGGTGTTGAGTCGCGCCCGATTGGATTCGATTTCGGCGACGGCGGCGTCCGCCGACCGCTCCAGGCGCATCTGCTGGCGCAGCACATTGCGCAGCTCGATCATGCCGCGCATGCGCGCTTCGGCCGTGGCGGTCGGTGGTGTCCAGACCGTGGCCTGCCCTTCGCCCATGCGGTCGGTGTCGCGGATCAGGATGCGACCGTCCTTACCGAGGTAGTACGCGCCCACCTTCACGCCATCGGGCACCTCAGCGGCGCTCGCGGCCTCGGTGCGATCGATGGGCGCGTACACACCTTCGGGCAGCGTCTGCGTCCACGCGGCCAGTTGTGCCGCCAGATCGCCGGAGGGCGCGACGGTGTAGTCGTTCGCCCGATACATCGTGCCGCCCGCCGTCTGCGTACCGAGGATGTGCGTAGGGTGATCGACGTAGTAGGGATTGACGCGGAAAGCGAACGCCTCGCCCGTGGTCGGATGCTCCAGCGTCTGTTCCACGGCTTGCACCCAGCGCAATCGGGCTTGGGTCTGCTCGTCCGTCTCCGACGCAGCATCTCGGGCGCGCTTCTGAAGGACGATAATATCGGTGACGACTTCGGTGCCGGCGTTTTCGGTGAAGGCGGTGTTGGGCAGGCGCGCGGCGCCGATCAGGTCGGCACGCTCGGCGATCCATTGCCGGACCCGGCTGTCCTTGGCATCAAGGAACTGGCGCGAAACCACCATCATCAGCACCCCGCCCGGGCGCAGCTTGTCGATGGCCTTGGCGAAGAAATAGTTGTGGATGCTGAAACCCGAGTACGGACTACGCTCGGGATCGACGATGGGCTCGCTGCCGAACGGCGGATTGCCGATCACCACGTCGAAGAACTCACCGGGGATGGCGTAAT
Source organism: Lysobacteraceae bacterium (assembly GCA_041751895.1). GTDB lineage: Bacteria > Pseudomonadota > Gammaproteobacteria > Xanthomonadales > Xanthomonadaceae > Lysobacter_I. Next base: position 5,819 of record JBGSID010000137.1, read on the forward strand.
CCTGAAACCCGCTCTGGCGGATGTTCGCCTTCGGGTACAGCGCGGCCGCAATCTGATGGGTCAGCGGGTCCAGTTCGACGCCGAACAGTTCGGAGGCGTTGCGCAACTTCGGGGGCATGCCCCCGAAGAAGTGGCCGATGCCGACCGCCGGCTCCAGAATCCGACCGCGCGTCACGCCCAGCCGCGCAAGCCCGGCGAACATGCCGTCGATAACCGGCTTGCTGGTGTAGTGCGCGTTGAGGACCGAGGCCCGCGCCGCGCGCCACTGCGCGTCCGAGAGCAGCCCCTGCAGTTCGGTACGGACTTTCGCCCACTGTGCATTGGCAGGATCGAACACGCCCTTGAGCGCGCCCCAGCCGACATAGCGGCTCAGCTGTCGTCGCTCTTCCGCCGTCGCGACGCGGTTCTCGGCGGCCATCGCTTGGACGATGCGGATCGCGGCGAGATTGTCCCGCGCCTTGCGCGCGAGCCCGCCCTTACCCAGATCCTCCGCCAGCCCTTCCTCGGCGGGAGGCGCGGCGGCGTGATCGTCCTCGGCAGCGGCAGCGGCGGCGGCCGATGCGGAGGTTGCTGCCTCATTAGCGGAAGAGGCTGCGCGATCTTCGATCTGCGCAGCCTCTTCGTTTACTCGTCCTCGCCCTCGTCGTCCCAGCCGTCCCGCATCCCCGCCGCTTCCTCGACGTAGCGGTCGCTCGCGGTCGGGGGCGACAACGGCAGGCCCCACTCCTTGGCCTTCTCCCAACTCGACAGATGGGTCAGATACGGATCGGCTTTCGCCTTCTCCTCCTGCTCGGTCTGCATTTCCAGCACGATCAGATACTCGTTCGCCTCGAACAAGGCTTTCACCCGATGCGGCCAGCCCAGCATCCAGCGGTTCGCGATCTCGCGCGCGGTCTGCGACCTCGACAGGACTTCCCTGCGCACGTCGTCGGGATACCGTTTCGGTTTGTATAGGGCCTGCATCGTTGGATGTCCTCTCGGGGATGGATGCCTGCACAGGATCGCGCGCAGGCGAAGATTCGGCAACGCCCGGCGTCGCCTGCGTACCGATGGGCGTTGCTATCGCGTCGGCGGACCCGGACGCAGTTGGTAGATCTGCGCGATCTCGTGTCGCGGCATCTGCTGCAGATTGTCCGGGCTGTAGGCCGACGCCTCGGCGACGCTCTGCGCGATCAGTCGGTCCAGATATTGTCCCGTTCGCAGCAGCATCCGGGTCCGATACGGCCAGTCGCGCATCCAGCGATTGGCGATCTGCAGCGCGGTCGGCGACAGCGACAGAATCGCCTCCCGCACGGCGGGTGGATAGCTCTGAGGTTTGTACAGCGTTGCCATCGCCCGGCATCCTGTCGGCAGTGGATTGATCCGGCGAATTCTCGCCCATTGCAATCGATTGCGGAAGACCTGACGAGGTTACGTTGGTCGTCGCAGGCGCAGCGCCGCTCGGCGATGCCGTCACCTCGACATCCGCCCACAACCGTTGGGCCGCACTCGATAGCTGGATGCTGCCGCCATCCACGGCGTAGCGGCCGTTGGATTCGATCGCACCTGCTGTCTTGAAGGCGGTGCGCAAAGTCTTCAGCGCATGCTCGACCTCGTTGACGTGCTCGAAGCGCGCAGGAAAAGGGACGCGCCCGGATTGGCCGGACGCGATCCTGGCCGCGAGCGCATCGATGAAATCGAGCACAATCCGGGTGTTGCCGCGCTTCGCCGAGGGTGTCTGTCCGCGCTTCAGTGGCGGTGCGCTGTCGGCCCGCGTGGCGGTGGTCTCTGCCGCTGGCGCCGCGGCCGTTGCGGAGGCGATCTTGCGCCAGCGGTCGGACCACGGCACTTCGCGGCGGTGTTCGATCTTGTTCTGATGGCGCACGGTGATCGTGCCGCCGTCGTCGACGCGCACCCACGGGAACCCGGACTTGGCGAACACCGTGCCCTGGACGACGTTGGGTGCGTCCGGCATCAGCGCGCCGGAGTCAGCCTCTACCCGATCCCCCACCGCCTGCCCCGCCGCCGCGAGCACCTGCATCCGGCGTTCGGCGTGCGTCCGGTTCATCGTGTCTTCGAGCGACCGCAGGAGCGGATGCAACCGGCGGTATTCCTCGGTCTTGCGGTAGGCCAGCATGCCGCCGAAGACCCGCGCCCGCTGTTGGGACCACTGCTGCGCTTGGGCAAGGTTCGCAAACGTCGGGAAGTCCTGCACTGGGGCGCGTTTTTCGGCGTCGACCTGCGCACGACGTTCCGCCTCACGCGCCTGTTCGGTCGCGCGTTTGGTACCCGCCCAGCGGTAGATTGCGTCCTCCGTGTCCCCGCGACCGCGTGGCAAGCGCACCCCGGTGGCTTCGGCGAATACCGCCCGGCTTGCCGGGTTGGCTTTCGCATCACCGAGATTGTGTTGGATCAGTCCGCGCGCATCGCGACGTTCGATCAGATCGGCCAGTGCATCAACAGTACGCGCATAGATCGCACGCTCCGGGTCGGTGATGTTCGGGAATTTGCGGCGCATCGTCTCGACGAAAAGCGCACGCAGCGCCGGGCGATCCAGTGCCGGCGCTGGCGTTTCCGCTTCAGGCGATGGCAGCGCTTCGGCCGGCATCGGTATGTCGACCGGTTTCACTTCGTCATTGGCTGGCGCAGGCGACGGTGCAGGTTCAACCGGCACTGTCGGCGCTGGTGACACTTGCGCATCCGCGAGCAGCTTGCGATGCAGATTGCCGCCGGTCATCGGCTGGCCCTGCGCATCGAACAACGGCAGGTAATCGCGACCGCTCTCGAAATCCAAGCGCCGGACGCGGACCTTGCTGTTGCCCCACTTCTCACGAAACCCCAGCAGCGCCTCGCCCTCCGGTGTCGTCACATTCAGGGGCACGCCCTTCGGTTCCGGCGTCGTCCGGTTCGGAGCTTCTTGCGTCGTCGGCGCAGGGCTCGTTGGAATAGCAGTATTCGGCAGGATGGTGGTATTCGGAATCGCGGCCGGGTGCTGGCGTCGCACCGTATTCACATCAGGGGTCAGGCCCATGGCCTCCCGCTCGCGCACCATCGCCACATCGGCGCGCAGCGCGGCGTCCCGTTGCGGCGGCGTCATCGCCACGCCCTCGGGCGAGACCGTCAGTACGGGCGCCGGCAAGGCCAATGGCCGGTAAGGCGTCACCTGCCGGTCGCTCGCCAGCGTCCCCATCGCATCCATGAACGCAGTATCGCCCTGCGGCTGCGGACGCTCACGCACTGCGCCGATGCCACCGAACACGCCGCCGCCGATCCCACCGGCCGCCGCGCTGTCCAGATAGGCCGTCATCGCGTCCGCATCGGTCAGCGACTGCTGCCCGGCGAAGCGCGTCGCGCCCTCCTGGACCGCTTCGGTCGTGCCTTCGCTGACCGCATTGCGCGCAAAACCCGCCGACACGCGATCCGTGAGCGTCTGACCGCGTACGCCTCGCAGCAGCGTGTCCGCGAGCAGGGCATCGCCAAAGGTTTCG
>JBGSID010000138.1:0-19240 GCA_041751895.1 Lysobacteraceae bacterium
CCGGCGCGCTGCTCGTCGCGCAGCGCCTCCTCGACACGGCCGCGCAGGCGTTCGAGCGCGGCGTCAGGCTTGCGCAGCAACAGCATGACCAGCAGGACGAGGATGATCGCGGTCGCGACCAGCAGCAGGATCAGCAGAAGATCGATATCGGGCATCCGACAAGTGTAGCTCGCCATCCACGGGCGGTTGCGCCGGCATGCTGCCGGCGCAACGCGGCTTGACCACTCAGGGCGTCACGCCCAAGGCCCAGACACTCCCTGCGAGCGAGTCCTGTCGCCAGGTGCCCACCACGCGACCGGAAGGTGAGTAGGCCACCCCACCGCTCCCGATATAGTCACTGCTGGACGAAAACCGGCGCGTCCCAGTGATGCTCCGTGTCGCGGTATCGAACACATAGCCCGCGAACAGTTGCGAGAAGTTTCTCGCGCTGGGCGCGACGATCATCGCGCGCGATGTCGTACCTACCGCCACCACCCTCGCAGCGCCAGTCGGCGCGGTCCCACAGAGCACAGGCATAGGCGTACATTCGAGCAAGCCCTGCACCCAGAACAGCGGCGTAGCTGCAGCAAGCCCACCACTGGCGTCGGTGCTCACCGTCGTCGCCGCGAGGCCATGCGAGGCCGATGTACTCCAGTACCACGCCGCGACATAACGGTCGGTACCGGGCACATAGGTGATCGACGGCAAAGCCGGCGTGCGGAGGTTACCGAGCTGTCTGGGCAGCAGCAGATGCCGTTCGCCGCCGCTTGCAATCGACGGCAGCACGGTCATGCGCGCATCGCAGGCACGTCCGGACGCGGTGCATCCGTCGTAGGCGAACGCGAACATGTCACGACGACTGTTGTAGGTGGCGGACAGGCCATTCACGCGTTCTGCAGGCGTCACGATGGCGCGCGGCGACGCATCGAACAGACCGAGATCCGGATTCAGACGCATCAGGAGGATCCGGTCGGGCATGCGCGCGTCTTCCCATGCAATATTCACGCAGCAAGTCGCGTCGTCATAGGTATCCACGGCGATCGCCGGATGCGCTTCTCCATCCGAGAAAGGGTCGCGCAAAACGCCAAGCGTGTACAGCGTAGTCGAAGCCAGATGCCCGCCGCCCGCAGCGTATGCGGACACTACGACACCGTCGTGGGAGTCAACATCACCCACCCCGCCGACATGGGTTATGTAGCTCTGTCTGGCGACGATATAGAACCGGTTCTGCGGGGTTTTGAACACGATCGCAGGATCCCGGTATTTTTTCGTGCTCTGCGGATCTCTCGGGAATATCAGAAAGTCGCTGCCTTCTGCACCGTGACCGGAACTGTCGACGAATTTTCCGTAGATCTTCTCGCCGTATTCATAGACGACCATGCCGCGATCGCGTACGGGATCGATCGCGATGGCCGGCGTCCGTGATCCGTAAAGCCCGACCGGATCAGCGTGGGCCTGAAATACCGCAGATGTCGACAACACGAATGCGATGAGGGGTTTCCATAAGAACTTTTGCATTGAAATCTCCTGATTCCATGGATGAAGCGCAGCCGCCCCCCCCACGCACGCGTTCGTACGCCCCGACTACACGGTGGATGTCCGCGATGGCAAATCTTTCGCTGACATCACCGCTTACGCCAAAACATTCCGGCATCGGACAAAGAAGATCATTTTCACGCGATATTCCGTGACATCACGCGCCACGGAAAATCTCATCGATAACGGACGGATTGCGCGACGCGCAATTGCACATGATGTTGCCCGTCACATTTCGACCGCTCAGGCCGAACGCCCACGCCACGTCAACAATGGAATGATTTCGACGGTCACGTCCGCGCGACAGCCTGTGGCCTTGGCGATGTCCTCGCCGATCGTTTCCGCAAGGGAATCCGGGACTTTTCCGCCAAAACGGCGTCGAAGGATCACATCGACTTTCGCTTCACGATGGCCGAGCAGCGTGACATGCACACTGCTGCGCACGGCGATGAAACCAGGCACGACATCAAGCGTGTTTGCGACAGCCCCACGGATGGATTTCTCCAACGCGAGATATTTCGGACGAACGCCGCGAAGCGCAAGAATCGCGGTACTACCGATCAGGTTCAGCGCCAACATATTCAGGAGTAATAGATAAAAAGCATTACGGCTGTGGTCGAGCTCACCCAATGCCAAACCGATGCCGATCACGGCCGCGGGCGGAACCAGCGAGATTGCGATCTCGACGCCGATGATGGCGTCGATGATCTGCCCCCACGGTGTTTCGACAACGCTTGGCTGCGCAACCAGCGCGAGCGAGGCCGCTGCACCAGCCGAAATCGCGATGATCGCGCTGAGTACGACTGCTTTTCGGGTCGGCATCGCACGCAACAGGATTTCATCGGTGATGGCAATCCCGGGAACGTAGGCATCCAGCAGCAAAGTGATGACGGCCGCGACAACAACACCGATCAGAAGAAGACCGATGAACTGCTTCAGCACGCCACCAAGGAAGAGCTGTCGGCTGCCGAAGATTGCGCCGATGCAGACCGCCCGCGATGGCGCCATGAACGGTGCGACGCACATCGAACCGATGACGGCGGCGGGGCTGTCCAACAGGAGCCCGGCCGTCGCCATGACCGTGGCGACGATGGCCATATAAAAATAGCCGGCAGTCATCGCGGCGCCGGTGATCGCGCGCTGTTCCAACGTGGTGTAGAAATCGCGGACCGCCCAGATACCGCGTTCCGGATACACCGGGCGTTCGTCATGCAGGACAGGATGCGGATCGTCGTTCGTGTTCATGACTTGCGCCTCACGGGCACGATAACGCGTGCGTGGCGATCGGCGCGTCGTATTGCGACGCGCACCGGACAAGCCTGCGATGCTACCGCCGTATCACGGTCGGCGGTTGTGTTTCAGATCAATCCACCACGCGACAGAACGCCGCTTTCAGGTAGCGGCTTTCCTGCACGTCGGTCAGCCACGGGTGATCGGCACCGGCGCCAGCGACCTTCAGCACCTGCACGGTGCGGCCGGCGTAGAACGCAGCGCGGCGCAGCATGTCGAGGAACTGTTCTTCGCTGACCAAGCCGGTGCACGAGAACGTCGCGAACAGGCCGCCGGGTTTGACCACACCCATCGCGAGCTTGTTCATGTCGAGGTATTTCTTCAGCGCCGGAATCACCTGCTCGCGATCGCGGGTCATTTTCGCCGGGTCGAGGATGACAACATCGTACTGGTCGCCGGCATTGGCGGCATCGCGCAGCCAAGGGAAGATATCGGCCTGCACGAAACGCGGGCGAACATTGTTCAACTTGCCGTTGCCCTTGGCGATCTCCAGCACCGCATCGTCGATGTCGATACCGACCACTTCGCTGGCGCCGCGCGCAGCGGCATAGACGCCGAAACCGCCGGTATTGCAGCACAGGTCGAGCACGCGCTTGCCCGCGCACTGGTGTGAAAGCCATTCGCGGTTGTCGCGCTGATCGGCAAAGAAACCGGTCTTGTGCGCACCGGCCGGGTCGGCGCGGAACTTCACGCCGAATTCAGTGATGATCGCTGGCGCGGCCGGCTCGGTGCCCCTGAAGTCGAAGCTTTCCTGCTTCTGCACATGCTCATCGGCGAAGGCATGGAAACGACAGCCGGGAAAGTGCTCGCGCAGTGCGGCATAGATCCATTCGCGATAGCGGAACATGCCGGCGCTGAAGTATTCGACGACGAGCAGGTCATCGTAGCGGTCCACGACCAGACCGCTGAGCCCATCGCCCTCGCTGTGGACCACGCGCCAGGCGTTGCTGACCGCGTCCAGCTTCAACACATCGCGACGCAGGCTCACGGCTTCGCCGATCTTCCGTGCGAACCAGCCGGCGTCGACCGCGATATCGGGGTCGCGTTCGAGAATCCGCAGCGAAATCCGCGAGTGGCCGTTGAAGAAACCACGGCCGATCCAGACGCCGTCGTTGCCGACGATCTCGACCAGACTGCCCGGCTTGGGCTTCTGTACGGGTTTCTCCACCAGCTTCTGGAAAATCCAGGGGTGGCGGGAGGTCCAGGTGTTCTTGAGGCGGATTTCGGGAAGGGACTCGTTCATCCGCCCATTGTAGTGGCGATTGACAGCGGCTGGCCTTTGCCCAAGACTCGGCGGTTCGAGAAGGGGAGTAGCTCCCGAACGTTCCGGTCGTCAATACGAGCCAAGGCGCAAGCCCGAAACTCCGGCCGGACGGTGGTCGAACAGGCACGCAAGCGTGTCTCTCGGCTGCGAGCGAGACCTTCGCCGTATGGCGAAGCTCTGCCCCGTCCGACCGCATGGCGCACCCGATAGCGCTTCCATGCCCGGCCCGAGTACGACGCCCAGCCCTGCGGTTGGGCGTTTTCGTTTCGGGAGATCCAACATGCAAACCATCGGTAGTCCGTTGTTGTGGGGCGCGTTCGCCGCCCTCGTTGTTGTCGCACTGCTGGTCGATCTGGTGCTGATGCGCCATGGCGGCCCGCACAAGGTCACGTTCAAGGAAGCCATGCTCTGGAGCATCGGCTGGGTCGGCTTGGCAATGGCTTTCAATGCCGGCCTGTGGTGGTACGTCGGCCAGCAGGCCGGTGATGTGGTCGGCAATCGGGTGGCGCTTGAGTTCCTCACCGGCTATCTGGTCGAGAAATCGCTGGCGGTGGACAACATCTTCGTATTCCTGATGCTGTTCACCTACTTTTCGGTGCCCGAGGAAGAGCGGCAGAAGGTGCTGATCATCGGCGTGCTCGGCGCGATCGTGCTCCGCGCGATCATGATCTTCGCCGGTGCGTTCCTGCTCGCCAAATTCCACTGGATCCTCTATGTCTTCGGCGCATTCCTGCTGCTGACCGGCATCAAGATGCTGCTCGCCGCCGGCAAGGCACCGGATCTGGAAGCCAACCCGATCCTGAAGTGGATGCGTCGCCATCTGCCGCTGACCGCCGATTACCACGGACGTGCGCTGGCGGTGCTGAGCGACGGCAAGCGCTGGTACACGCCGCTGTTCGTGGTGATCGTACTGATCGGCGTGACCGATCTGATCTTCGCGGTGGACTCGATCCCAGCGATCTTCGCGATCACCAGCGACCCGTTCATCGTGCTGACCTCGAACGTGTTCGCGGTGCTGGGCCTGCGCGCGATGTTCTTCCTGCTCGCCGGCATGGCCGATCGTTTCCATCTGCTGCCCTACGGTCTGGCGGCGGTGCTGATGTTCATCGGCGCGAAGATGTTGCTGATCGATCTCTACAAGATCCCGATCCTGGTCTCACTGGGCGTGGTCGCGGCCACGATCGCAGCGACGGTCGTGCTCAGCCTGATGCGACCGGCGCGTCCGCCGGCCGCATCGTGAGCTGGGGGAATCGGCCATGTCCCTTGATCTCGGCCTGCGGTATCTGCTCGCAGGTGGTGCCGCGGTGCTGGCAGTCGCGGCGCAGCTGCGCGGGTTGACGAGAATGCTCACCAGCGACGAACCGGGCACCCTGTGGGACTGGTTCTGGGGACTCCTGGACGTGCTGTCCTGGTTTTGACGCAAGCCTCTTGACGGGCACCTTTGCCGCTGCAGGCACTCCACAGCGTTCCATCAGATCTGCGCCGTGGATCGCCGGGTAGCCTTGATCGGGTCCGTCATCGGCACCACAGACTTGTGATGCAACTGCCCACACCCGAAGAATTGCCCGACACCCCTGCCCAGCGCGCCGCCGATCGGCGGCGCCTGTTGCAGGCGCTGAACTTCAGTCTCGGCTTCGTACTGTTGCTGGCGGCGGTGTTCGCCCTGCAGCAAGGCGAGGACTATCGATGGCTGACCGTGACGGCACTCAGCGCCCAAGGGCTTTGGGGCGTACTGACAGCACCGTTGCTACACGGTTCGATCGAACACATTGCCGCGAATGCCGCGTCGCTGCTGCTGCTCGGCACCCTCGCCGGCTGCGTGTACCCGAAGGCGACCGTGCGTGCGCTGCCGATCTTCTGGCTGACCTCCGGCCTGGGCGCGTGGCTGTTGGGCGACCCGGGCAGCCATCACCTCGGTGCAAGCGGCCTGACCCACGGGCTGATGTTCCTGGTGTTCACGCTGGGCCTGCTGCGTCGCGACCGGCCATCGATCGCTGCCGCGATGATCGCCTTCTTCCTTTACGGCGGCATGCTGCTCACGGTGCTGCCGCAGGAGCCAGGCATCTCATGGCAGTCGCACCTCGGCGGCGCCGTGGGCGGCGTGCTGTCGGCCTTCCTGTTCCGTCACGCGGACCCCCTGCCGCCGCGCAAGCGCTACAGCTGGGAGCTCGAAGAAGAACTGGCCCTGGACGATGGCGAACTGGAGCCGCCGATGCCGTCGGATGTGCCCGTCCTGTGGCATCGGCAGGCGCCGGAACATGGCGTTGTACTGCCTTTCGAGCGCCGGGAAACGCCCCGCAGATCACCCCGCGATCCTGGTCAGGCCTAGTCCGCCTCGAGGCCCGGAGCCGCCTGGAGCGGCCGGGCGGGCACTGATTCCGACAAGCGGTATGCGTCAGGAACGCCCGCAAACCATGGCGGAACACGAGGCCCAAAGCGACATCCGTATTCAAAATCATAGACTTAAGCCCGAGATCAACCTGCAAAACACGTTCACCCACGTATCCAAAAATCCTGTCGCCCGCGCTTTGCAAAATGACAACAAACTCCGTTAGTCTGCGCTGGGAGCTTCTGCCGCAGACACATCCTGTACGGGTGGGCTTGCGCGTCGTTGAAAGGCAGGGGCGCTTTCAGCAAAGGGGTCCGGCATCACCGGGCAATGCACAGAGAAACCGGATCCCATCAAGGAATGGTTCTCGCCAAAGCGAATTTTTGACTACAGGAGAGATGTCTATGAACAACCGCGTGATTTCCACGCTGGCACTGGCGGTGGCCCTCGCGGCTTCGTCGGCGGCCGTCCATGCCCAGAGCAGCGACGACACCCTCAACCAGAACGACGCCAGCACGACTGCGGAACCGTCTGCCAGCTCCACGAGCAGCAGCGATCTCTCCGGCGAGATGAAGTCGATGGTCGCCTCGCTGACCCAGGCATCGCAGGGTGAAGTGCTCACCGGTGACGAAGGTTCGGCGTGCGAAGCCATCATCTGCCTCTCCACCGGCAGCCCTCCTGGCGAGTGCATGGCATCGCTGCGGAAATATTTCAGCATCAACCTGAGCAAGCCGTGGAAAACGATCCAGGCCCGGATCAACTTCCTGAAGCTGTGCCCGACCGCCAGCGCTTCGCCGCAGATGGATACCCTGGTGGAAGCCATCGGCAACGGCGCTGGCCGCTGCGATGCGGCTTCGCTCAACAGCGCGCTCCGCACGTGGACCGGCGTTGACGGCGAATACGAAATCAGCAACCAGCTGCCTTCGTACTGCGACGCTTATTACAACCACGAGTACACCGACATCAACAGCGGCACCCGTCCGCATTACGTCGAACGGTATGTCGTCCGTACCATCGATGACGGCGAAGGCAACATCCGTTATGAGTACGAAGGTGGTTACTGGGTGGACGGCCCCGCCGACACCGCGACCGCGAACAACACCAACGGCGCAGTTCCGGCCTCGCAAGACCGCGCGGCAGTCGGCAGCTTCTGAAGCTTCGCCTCAATCTGCGCAAACGAAAAAGGCGGGGCAACCCCGCCTTTTTCATGTCTGCCAATTACAGATCAGATGCCGTCGCCCAATTGCCGATCATGCAGGCGCGGCCACAACAGCAATGACAACGCCGCACCGCACAGGCAGAGGAACATGTCCCACTGGGTGTCCCAGACATCGCCCTGGGTCGCGAGGAACGCATCGGCATCCGCACCATAGATCAGCGCCGACCACCACTCGATCAGCTCGAAGAAGGCGCTGAAACTCAGACACACCGCCAGCACGAGATAGAAGAGCCAACCACCACGCTTCAACGGCGTGCATCGGAGCAGCAGCTCGCGGGCGAGGACGGCCGGCACGAACCCCTGCATGAGATGACCGACCCGGTCCCATGGGTTGCGTTCGAAGCCGAACATATCGCGCAGCCAGAATCCCAGCGGTGTCTCGGCGTAGGTGTAGGCCCCGCCATGGATCAGCACCAATGCGTGCGCCACCATGAGCCAGCACAGCAATCGAGTGAGCGGAAACCTGCGCCAATTGAACGCAATGATGGGAATCGCGATGATCACCCAGATCACTTCGAGCAGCCAGGTCAGCCGGTCCTTCGGCGCTATGCCTGAAAGGATGAGGGCCGCCGCGACAATGGCAAGCAGCAGCCAACGCTCGGGCCGACTGGGGGGCGTGGCGATCTTGGACGACATGGGCATTCCCTGTGACAGGATGCTGCGATGGTACGCCAGCATGTCCGGAGACGAGGCACTCTCCGGTATCTGGTCGCCCGGGAATGGCTTCCGAACCGACGCTCGGGCATTCTTGTGGATCAGCCACGAGCTTTCGTCATGACCGAAGACACCCGCGTGAAGGCCACAGACAGTACGAATCTATACGCGCCGCCACAGGCGCAGATCGCTGAAACATCGCTGGCCGCAGATCGCACACCGTTCTATGTCGTCTCGCCGACCAAAGTCGTTCTGTTGATGATGGCGACCTTCGGCCTGTATGCGCTGTACTGGTTCTGGCGCCACTGGAAGCTGCACAAGATCGAACACAAACTCGATCTCTGGCCGGTCCCCCGCGCCATTTTCTCGATCTTCTTCGCGCACAGCCTGAATCAGGAAATCGACCATCGCCTCCAGCGTTCGGGCGCCCGGCACGTCTGGTCACCCAACGGCTGGGCCACACTCTTCGTGGCTGCGGCGATTCTGGGCAGGATCCTCGGCAGAATGCCCGAGACCTTGCTGTCGACGGAAGCCAACATCGGCCTGATGTTGCTGACGCTGGTGGGCACGAGCAGCGCGCTCGCACAAGCACAACGCGCTGCAAACATCGCCTGTGGCGACCCCTTGGCCGTCGCGAACCGCCGTTTCACCGCCGCCAACTACGTGTGGCTGATTCTCGGCGCACTGCTCTGGGCGCTGATCCTGCTGGGCCTGATGCTGCCCGATGATCCTTCCTTGATGTGACGTTGCCGACAGAGTCGATCCGATGAATGTACCGAACCGTGCCCTGCTCATCTCGCTGCTGCTGTTGCCAGCGTTCGCGGCGTGCCATCAAGAGGAAGCGCCACCTGCGGCGGTCGCCCAGGCGGAACCGCCACCCGTCGCAAGTGCGCCGCTGAGTGTGGACGAACAGCGGATCGCGAACGATGTGCGCTATCTCGCCGATGACAAGCTCGAAGGCAGGGAAACCGGGACACGCGGCTACGATCTTGCTGCGGAATACACGGCAAAGCGCTTCCGCGAGATCGGCCTGCAGCCAGCCGGGGACAACGGCAGCTATTTCCAGAACGTGCCTCTGCTGAAGGCGACGCGTGAGGCCGAAGGCGCCGTGCTGACCGTCAAGCGCAATGGCCGTGACATCGACCTGCGTTTTCGCGACCAGTTCCTGCCCATGCTCAATTTCAACGCCACCGAACACACGCTCGAAGCGCCGGCCGTGTTCGTCGGTCAAGGCATCTCCGCACCGGAGTTGAAGCACGACGATTTCGCTGGACTGGATCTGCACGGCAAGATCGCAGTGCTGTTCTCCGGCGCGCCGGCGCGGTTCGACAACGATCATCGTGCGTTCTACAGCTCCAGCCGCGAGAAACTGCGGGCGGTAGCCGAACGCGGCGCGATCGGCGCGGTGTTCGTGCAGACGCCGGATGACGAAGCCCGCACGCCATGGTCGCGCAGTGCCGAAAACTGGCAGCGCTCCGGCATGCGTCTTCGTGATGCCGACGGCAAGGGCATCGACACCTTCCCGGCCCTGCGCGCGCAGGCGACCGTCAATGCCTCGGCCGCAGACCTGATCTTCGCCGACGGCCCGCAGCCGGCTGCGGCGCTGTTCAAGGCCGCGCAGGACGGCCAGCTGAAAGGCTTCAACCTGCCCGGCACGCTCAGCTTGGCCGCACGCACGAAGATCGAGACATTGGAATCGCGCAATGTCGTCGCGAAGCTCCCGGGCAGCGACGCCACACTCGCCTCCGAACATATCGTCTACACCGCACATCTCGACCATATCGGCATCGGCGCCCCGGTCAAGAACAGCAAGGGTGTCGAGGACCGGATCTACAACGGCGCGCTCGACAACGCACTCGGCGTATCGATCATGTTCGAGGCCGCACGCATCTTGCACGCGGCGCAGCCCGCACCGAAGCGCTCGCTGCTGTTCATCGCGCTGACCGCCGAGGAGAAAGGCCTGCTGGGCGCGGAATGGTTCGCTTTGCACCCGACCGTCCCGGCCGGATCGCTGGTGGCGAACATCAACATGGACATGCCGGTGTTGCTGGCGCCGAGCAAGGACGTGGTGCCGATCGGAATCGAGCACTCTTCTCTGAAATCGGCACTGGACACTGCTGCGAAGGAAATCGGCGTGGACCTGTCGCCGGATCCCTTCCCAGAAGAGGTGGTGTTCGTCCGCAGCGACCAGTACGCCTTCATCCGTGCCGGCATACCGGCGATCTATCTCGATGGCGGCACGGTCTCTGCAGACGGCGTGCGCGACCCGAAGCTGGCGTTGCGCAAGTTCCTGCGCGAGCACTATCACCAGCCGAGCGACGAAGCCACGTTGCCGATCGCCTACGGCGATGCCCTGCGGCTGGCCAAACTCAATGCGCGCATCGGCCAGCTGGTCGGCGATATCACTGCACGACCGAAGTGGAATGCTGGCGATTTCTTCGGCGGGAAATTCGCGGTGAAGCAACCGCCACACTGAGATGCAACGCATCCAAACCCGGTGGGAACACCCCGTAGGAGCGGCGGAAGCCGCGACCGCCTGTTGAAAGGCTTTGGTGATTCATCGCGGCTTACGCCGCTCCTACCACAAGCAAGGATCAGGATCAGCGCGCCAGCGGCATCCCCCGGAATGCCTTCACCGTCCGCAGCACGAAGCTCGAATTCACGTCGGCGACGCCGGCCTGATTGAGCAGCCGGTCGAGCAGGAAATGCGAGAAGTGTTCGAGATCGCGCACCACCACATGGACCAGATAGTCCATGTCACCGGTCAGGGCATGGCAGGCGATGACTTCGTCCCACTCGTTGACGAAGGCGGCGAAGGCGGCCACCGCATCGGCATCGTGTCGCGACAGCTGCACGCGGACGAACGCCTGCAAACCGAGCCCCAGTCGCTCGGGATCGACCTCGGCCCGGTAACCGGCGATCACACCCTCGCGTTCCAGGCGCTGGATCCGGCGCAGACAGGCGGAAGGCGACAGATGCACGCGCTCGGCAAGCTCGGTGTTGGTCTGCCGGCCGTTGCGCTGCAATTCGGTCAGGAGCAACAGATCGGTACGATCAAGATCAACGGATGACATGAAATTGCTTGATATCCTGATTTTTCGATGATTTGTTGCGGTTTTATACGATATCCATGCAACAAAGCAACAGAATTGCATCGGAATGCGCTTACAGTGAACGGATGCCCATGCTTTGCAATGGATCGCCATGAACGTCGTACCCGAGGTCGCACCCCAGGCCATACCCCAGCGCGTCGAACACCAGATGACCGACAAGGGCTATGTCCCGGTCTACACCACCGCCGTGATCGAGCAGCCCTGGAGTCAATACAGTCGCACCGATCACGAGGTCTGGGCGACGCTGTTCGAACGCCAGCAGCAGTTGCTGGTAGGCCGCGCCAGTGGGGAATTCCTGCGCACCCAGCAGGCAATGGGCATGTCCGCACACGAGATTCCCAAGTTCGAGGACCTCAACCGCATGCTCCGCACGGCCACCGGCTGGGAGCTGATCGGGGTCGAAGGCCTGTTGCCGGAGTTGACCTTCTTCGAGCATCTCGCGAACCGTCGTTTCCCGGTGACCTGGTGGATCCGCACACCCGAGCAGCTCGACTATCTGGCCGAACCGGACCTGTTCCACGACCTGTTCGGGCATGTGCCGCTGCTGATGAACCCGGTCTTCGCCGACTACATGTGCGCCTACGGCAGGGGCGGCGTGAAAGCACACGGCATCGGTCCGGACGCGCTGGTCAATCTGACACGTCTGTACTGGTACACGGTCGAGTTCGGCCTGATCCGCGATCCGGACGGCCTGCGCATCTACGGGGCCGGCATCCTGAGCTCGAAAGGCGAGAGCATCCACTGCCTCGACAGCGCAGCACCGAACCGCATCGGTTTCGATCTGGAACGGATCATGCGCACCCGCTACCGCATCGATACATACCAGAAGACCTACTTCGTCATCGACAGTTACGAGCAGTTGATGGACGCCACCCGCCCGGACTTCACGCCGATCTATGGGCGCGTCGCGGCGCAGGACTCGATCCCGGCCGGCAACGTGCTGGACACTGATCAGGTGTTCAACTGCGGCACGGGTGAAGGATGGTCACACGAAGGCGACGTGTGACCGCCAGATCCGCAACACTCCCGCGTCATTCCGACAAGGCCCGCAGATGCGGGCCTTGTCCGTTCAGTGCCTGCATATCCGCACAAAACGCCTTTCGCCGCCTCGCTTGATCCGGATCAAAACGCCGCTGGCCCCCGGTTCATAAACTGCGCGGCAACTGGAGGACTGATCCATGCACGCTGCGGATACATATAACGACAAGGTGGTACTGCAATTCTCGGTGATGACCGTGGTCTGGGGCATCGTCGGGATGCTGGTCGGCGTGCTCATCGCCGCCCAACTGTACTGGCCTGCTCTCAATTTCGACCTGCCCTGGCTGTCTTACGGCCGGTTGCGGCCGTTGCACACCAATGCGGTGATCTTCGCCTTCGGCGGCAGCGCACTGTTCGCAACCAGCCTGTATGTGGTGCAACGCACGTGTCACGTGCGATTGCTCTCGGACAAGCTGGCCGCATTCGTGTTCTGGGGCTGGCAACTGGTGATCGTACTGGCGGCCATCACCCTGCCGATGGGCTTGACCCAAGGCAAGGAATACGCCGAACTGATCTGGCCGATCGATCTGTTGATCGCCGTGGTCTGGGTGTCGTACGCGGTGCTGTTCTTCGGCACCATCGCCAAGCGCCGGGTGAAGCACATCTATGTCGCGAACTGGTTCTACGGTTCGTTCATCATCGCGGTGGCACTGCTGCATATCGTCAACAGCCTGCAGATCCCGGTGACGCTGACCAGCTCGTTCCCGATCTACAGCGGCGCGGTCGATGCGATGGTGCAGTGGTGGTACGGCCACAACGCGGTGGGCTTCTTCCTGACCGCCGGCTTCCTCGGAATGATGTACTACTTCGTGCCCAAGCAGTGCGGACGCCCGGTGTACTCGTATCGCCTGTCGATCGTGCACTTCTGGGCGCTGATCGCGATCTACATGTGGGCCGGCCCGCACCATCTGCACTACACCGCGCTGCCGGACTGGGCGCAGAGTCTGGGCATGGTGTTCTCGCTGATCCTGCTGGCGCCCAGTTGGGGCGGCGCGATCAACGGCGTGATGACGCTCTCGGGCGTGTGGCACAAGCTGCGCACCGACCCGATCCTGAAGTTCCTGATCGTCTCGCTCTCGTTCTACATGATGAGCACGTTCGAGGGACCGATGATGTCGATCAAGACGGTCAACTCGCTGTCGCACTACACCGACTGGACCATCGGCCACGTGCATTCCGGTGCGCTGGGCTGGGTGGCGATGATCTCGCTGGGTTCGATCTACGCGCTGCTGCCGCGCCTGCTCGGCCTGAAGGAAATGTGGTCGACCAAACTGATCGACACCCATTTCTGGGTACACACGATCGGCGTGGTGTTCTACATCGCATCGATGTGGATCGCCGGTGTCATGCAGGGCCTGATGTGGCGTGCAACCAATGCCGACGGCACCTTGACGTACAGCTTCGTGGAAGCGTTGAACGCGACCTATCCCTACTACCTCGGCCGTCTGATCGGCGGTCTTCTGGTGCTGAGCGGCATGTTGGTGATGGCGGTGAACGTGACCCGGACCTGGCAGATGGCGCGTGGGCCGGTGGCGCATCCGGTGCTGACGCCGGACGCAGCGGAGGCGCGTGCATGAGCACCTTGCGCACGATCCTCACACACACATTCGAAGAGGCCGGAAGATGAGTCACTCCCACGAGAAGATCGAAAAGAACATCAGCCTGATGGCGATCCTGATCGCGGTGGCGGTGTCGTTCGGAGGTCTGGCGGAAATCGTTCCGCTGATGTTCCAGGCCGAAGCGATCCAGCCGTTACCCGGCGTGAAACCCTATCCGGCGCTGGAACTGGCCGGTCGCGAGATCTACATCCGCGAAGGTTGTTACAACTGCCATTCGCAGATGGTCCGCACCTTGCGCTTCGAGACCGAACGTTATGGTCACTACTCGCTGGCGGGCGAATCGGTCTACGACCGTCCGTTCCAGTGGGGCAGCAAGCGCACCGGCCCGGATCTCGCCCGTGTCGGCGGCCGTTACTCCAACGACTGGCATCAGGTGCATCTGAACAATCCGCGCGATGTGGTGCCCGAATCCAACATGCCGGGTTTCCCCTGGCTGTCGAAAAGCGATATCGACGGCGCGCTGCTGAAGAAGAAGATGCAGGCGCTGCGAACGCTGGGCGACCCCTACACACAGGCCGACATCGATGGCGCCAACGCCGCGATCGAAGGCAAAACCGAACTCGACGCCCTGATTGCATATCTGCAGGGCCTCGGCAAACACGCACCGCGGGGAGGCTGACATGGTGTCCGGAATCGTGACCGCAATTCTGCTGGTGCTCTTTGTCATCGGCGGTATCTGGGCATACAGCCCGCGACGCAAAGCGGATTTCGAAGCAGCCGCAATGCTGCCCTTCGGCGACGACAGCGTCCCAGGCAAGACTGATGAGGAGATGGATCGATGAGCACGGGCACCATAAGCACGGGCTGGTCGTGGTACGTGATCGCGCTGGTCGTGCTGAACATCCTCGGCTGCGTCTGGCTGATCTGGTGGACAGGCCGCCGTCGTCCGGGTGATCCCGGCGCGACCGACACCAGCCACGTCTGGGACGGCGATCTCACCGAATACAACAAGCCGATGCCGCGCTGGTGGATCAACATGTTCTACCTGACCATCATCTTCGCCATCGCGTACCTCGTCTGGTTTCCGGGTTTCGGCGCGTTCGCGGGTTCCAGCGGCTGGACCTCGGCAAAAGAACACGATGCCGACAAAGCCAAGGAAGACAAGAAACTCGCCGTCACGTTCGCGCCATACGCGGGCAAATCGATCGACGTCATCGCACAGGATCCAGCCGCGTTGAAGCTGGGCAAGGCGATCTTCTCGAACACCTGCGCCACCTGCCACGGCTCATCGGCGCAGGGTGCGGTCGGCTATCCCAACCTCACCGACAACATCTGGCATTGGGGCGGCAGTCCCGACCAGATCCTGGAGACCGTGCTCAACGGTCGCCAGGCGGCGATGCCCGCGTGGGAAAGTGCGTTGGGCGGTCCGCAGGGTGTCACCGAGGTCGCGGTCTATCTGCAGTCGATGCGCGGCGAAAAGGTCGACACCAGCCTCGCGAATGCCGGCAAGGGCAAGTACGAGATGATCTGCGTCAGCTGCCATGGACCGGAAGGCAAAGGCACGCAGGCCTTGGGCGCCCCGGATCTCACCGACGATTACTGGCTCTACGGCGAAGACACGCGCACGGTGGAAACCAGCATCGCCAAGGGACGCAATGGCCAGATGCCGGCGCACCTGCCGATCATCGGCGAAACCCGCGCGCGTCTGGTCGCGGCTTATGTCTGGTCGCTGTCGCACAACACGCAGACAGCGCAGCTTGATGCAAAGACGGATCAGGGTGCGGTCAGTCAATGAGCCACGAAACCGCGCCGCAGCCGTTCGATCATCCGCCGCGTTCGATCGCGCAACGGCTCGGCGCGATCCTGTGGCCGAGTTTCTTCGCCGCGAGCGTCTCGACGATGGTGTGTTTCGCCATCGTCGACCCGCTGGCGCTGCGTGACATCACCTTCCCCGATATCGAGATCAGCCGCGAAACCGGCTATGCGCTCGGATTTTTCGCCTTCTGGGCGGCCACTGCGGCATCGAGCCTGTTCACCTGGATCCTGCTGCGGCCGGCAAGCCGCTTCAACCGGTCGCTGAAGAGCGAATGATCACTCCGACATGACCAAAAGAATTCCCCTGCAGCTGTCTGATGGTCCGAACGGCGACGGCAGCCAATCGATGTACATCAGCGAAAGCAAGATCCATCCGCGCGACGTCGATGGCCGATTCCAACGCCTGCGCACACTCGCGGTGTGGGTGCTGCTCGGCATGTTCTACGCCTTCCCCTGGCTGAAATGGGGCGGCCGCCAGTCGGTGTTGTTCGATCTGCCGGCGCGCAAGTTCTACGTCTTCGGGCTGAATTTCTGGCCGCAGGATTTCATCTTCCTTGCGCTGCTGCTGATCATCGCCGGCATGACGCTGTTCTTTTTCACCGCGCTCGCCGGACGGCTGTGGTGCGGCTATGCCTGCCCGCAAACGGTATGGACAGAAGTGTTCCTGTGGATCGAGCACTGGGCCGAAGGCGACCGCAACAAGCGGATCAAACTCGACAGCGCGCCGTGGACTGCCGACAAGATCCGTCGCCGTGGTGGCAAGCACGTGCTGTGGCTGTTGTTCGCGCTATGGACGGGTTTCACCTTCGTCGGCTTCTTCACCCCGATCCGCGAACTCACGGCGCGTTTCATGCCGTTAGAGTGGAGCGGCTGGGAAACCTTCTGGGTCCTGTTCTATGCGCTCGCCACCTGGGGCAACGCCGGCTTCCTGCGTGAGCAGGTGTGCAAATACATGTGCCCGTATGCGCGCTTCCAGAGCGCGATGTTCGATCGCAACACGCTGATCATCGCCTACGACCCCATGCGCGGCGAACCGCGCGGTGCGCGCAAGAAGAACAGCGTCACCAGCGTCCTCGAACGCGCTCGTGGCCTGCTCGAAAAAACCGCCGCCTACGATTACGTCTTTCGCGCCGCGCATCACCACACCGCTGCCGACAATCTGGTCGCGGCACGCGGCAACACGGCCATCGCAGACCAGGGACTGAAGGCGGAACCGCTGCCGAAGTTCGCGACCGAGGAACTCGGCGACTGCATCGACTGCACGATCTGCGTACAGGTCTGCCCGACCGGCATCGATATCCGCAACGGCCTGCAGTACGAATGTATCGCCTGCGGCGCCTGCATCGACGCCTGCAACGAGGTGATGGACAAGGTCGGCTATCCGCATGGACTGATCCGCTACGCCACCCAGAACGCGATCGACGGCAAGCCGTCGAAGGTGCTGCGGCCGCGCATCATTGTCTACGGTGTGCTGCTGCTTGCGCTGTTGATCGGATGGAGCTGGGGCGTGACCCATCGCAGCACACTGATCGTCGAAGTGCTGCGCGATCGCAATGCGCTCTACAGCGAAGTGCACGAGAAAGCCGAGCGCCACGAAGAGGACCGTGAACACGACGGTGAAAAGTCAGGAGAAGACTTCGTCGAAAATCACTACACGTTGAAACTGATCAACAAGACCGTCGAAGCGCAGCAATACCGGATTCGAGTCGAAGGCCCGCGCCACCTGGTGTTGCGGACGGAAGGGTCGCAGTTCACTGCAGACACGCTGTTCACCGCACAGGCAGAAGAAGTGCTGTCCATTCCGGTCACGGTACGCGCGCTGGAAGATGAAGCGCACGGACGGCATGCCATCACGTTCGTCGTCGAATCGGCCGATGGCCACGTGCACAAAGAGATTCCCACCAGCTTCTTCGGACCCGCCTCATGACGGTCGCATCGCCCTCATTGTTCCGCAATCCGATGGTGTGGCTGATTGTCGGCCTGCCCGCCATCGTCGTCGTCGCCGGCCTCGGTACGTTGGCAATCGCCATCCAATCCGGCGGCAGCGACGCGATTCCCGACGATGTCCGTCGTACCGCACAGATCCAGACCACCGAACTCGGCCCGGACCAGCGCGCCTCCGCGCTCAAGCTCTCGGCAGTGCTCAGCGTGCACAGCAGCGAGACGGAACACGCCCTTGAGCTGCTGCCGGCAACCGGTGCGTTCCTCGACGACGCCACCCTGCGTGCACAGCCCCTGCGGCTGTTGCTGCAGCATCCGACCAAAGCGAGCGAAGATCGCGAACTGCGCCTGCTGCCGACTGCGAACGGCTGGCGCGTTGAAGACGCCCTCGACAACAGCCACGACTGGCGCGTGCAGGTCATGCCCGAAGGTGGCGCCTGGCGCCTGCGTGCACGACTGCCCGCAGGCCAGCGTGGCGTGCTGTTGGCGCCGTCGGTGGGTGACGTCGCCACTGTCGCGGCTACCGAGACCAAACCCGCTGCGGAGCCGGCAAGCACGCCCGCACATTGACGGGTACGCTACCGCGATGTCCGGTCAACCCGCCTTTCTCGACACCCGCATTCCGCCGCCGATCCTGCTGCTGTTGACCGGCGCAGGCATGTGGCTGCTGGCGCGGCATTGGCCGCAATTCGCATTCGATCTGCCGTGGCGTCATGGGCTCGCGATCGCTATCGCACTGCCCGGCCTGCTGTTGGGGCTGCTTCCGAAACTGCGTTTCGACCGCGCCGGTACTACCGTCAATCCGCTGCGACCGGAACGCGCCTCGCATCTCGTGGTCGACGGTGCGAATGGCTACAGCCGCAACCCGATGTATCTGGGCATGTCGCTGCTGTTGCTGGCATGGGTGGTGTTTCTCGCCAATGCCGCGTCGACGCTGCTGCTGCCGGTTTTCATGCTGTACATCACGCGCTTCCAGATCCTGCCGGAAGAACATGCGTTGGCGACGCGCTTCGGCGACAACTATGCCGACTATCGCGCACGGGTGCGGCGATGGCTGTAGTGGCCACACCTGGCATCACGACCCCAGAACCCGCCGCGCGCAGCACCTGTTTCCATTGCGGCGAAGTGCTGCCGTCGCAGCCGGTGATCGATACCGTCGGCGATGCGCCGCAACCCTTCTGTTGCACCGGCTGCGCCGCCGCCGCGCAATGGATCACCGCCGCTTCGCTCGACGACTACTACCGTCTGCGCCAGACCGATGCCGCGCGGGTCGGCAGTGAAACCGTCGACTACGCGAGTTGGGATCGCGCGGATCTGCTGGCCGAACACAGCGTCGCGGTTGCTGACGGCTGTCGCGAAATCACCCTGCTCACCGACGGCATGCGCTGCGCGGCCTGCGCGTGGCTGATCGATCGCGCGCTGACCCGCGAATCCGGCGTCAACGAGGTCGCCGCGAACGCCATCACCGGCCGCATCCGCATCGTCTGGGATGCCGCGCAGACG
>JBGSID010000139.1:0-20611 GCA_041751895.1 Lysobacteraceae bacterium
CTTCGCGCGGCTCACGTTGCGGACGGTCGCCGCGTTCACCGCCGCGCTGGGCGCGTTCCGCGTATTCGCGACGCTGGGCGAACTCCTGCGGCTCGCGCTTGCGCTCAGGTGCGAGCAACAGCGGGGTATCGCCCTGCAGGAGTTTCGCGAGTGCCGCAGCCACTTCGATCGCCGGCACGTTGTGCTCGCGCTCGTAGCGCTCGACCAGCTCCCGGTACAGGCCCATGTCGCCGCCACTGGTCTCGTCCAAGGCCAATGTCTCGGTGATCCGGGCGAGGAACCGCGTCACGCGGGCGTCGTTGACGCTCTCGACCGTGGGCAGCTGCATTTCTTCGATCGGCTGTCGCGTGGCGCGCTCGATCGCGCGCAACATGCTTTTTTCGCGCGGACTGACGAAGAGGATCGCTTCACCGCTACGACCGGCACGGCCCGTGCGGCCAATACGGTGCACATAACTCTCGGTGTCATAGGGAATGTCGTAATTCAGGACATGGCTGATGCGGTCGACATCGAGACCACGGGCAGCGACGTCGGTCGCGACGAGAATATCGAGTTTGCCGTCCTTGAGATTCTGGATCGTCTTCTCGCGCTGCGCCTGCTGCACGTCGCCATTGATCGCCGCAGCGGACAAACCACGCGCCTGCAGCTTTTCGGCCAATTCATCGGTCGCGGACTTGGTACGCGCGAAAATGATCATCGCATCGTAAGGCTCGGCTTCCAGGATCCGGGTCAGTGCATCGAGCTTGTGCAGTCCACTGACGAACCAGAAGCGCTGACGGATGTTGATCGCGGTGGTGGTCTTCGAGGTGATGGTGACTTCCACCGGATCGCGCAGATAGGTCTGCGCAATCCTGCGGATCTGGTTGGGCATGGTTGCCGAGAACAACGCCACCTGGCGCGATTCCGGCACCTTCTTCAGCACGGTCTCGACATCGTCGATGAACCCCAAGCGCAGCATCTCATCGGCTTCGTCCAGCACCAGCGCCTTCAGCTCGGACAGATCGAGCGTGCCCTTGTCGAGATGGTCGATCACCCGCCCCGGCGTGCCAACAACCACATGGACACCACGCTTGAGCGCCTGCAATTGCGGGTAGTAGCTCTGGCCGCCGTAGATCGGCAGCACATGGAACCCGGGCTGCTTGTGGGCGTAGCGCTGGAACGCCTCGGCGACCTGGATCGCAAGTTCACGGGTCGGCGCCAGGACCAGCACCTGCGGCTTGGTCTGCTTCAGATCCAGCCGCGACAGCAGCGGCAGCGCGAAGGCGGCCGTCTTGCCGGTACCGGTCTGGGCCTGTCCGAGGACATCGCGACCGGCCAGCAAGGCGGGAATGGTCGCAGCCTGAATCGGCGATGGCGTCTCGTAGCCCACTTCGCTCACAGCCGCCATTACGGCCTCGGTCAGGCCGAGGTCGGCAAATCGCAGGGAGGGGGTTTCGGTCGACATACGGCACATCCAGACAACGGGCAAGACCGCACATTGTGCGCCTTGGCGTTAGGGTTGTCGCTCCAAAAACCGCTTTGGGGACGATTTCAGCGCAGGATCGCCATCACCCGATAGCCATCAGCCGATCCGCTCAGTGCGGCTGCAGCGCCTCGGACTCCACCACCTTGCAGCCCGGTTCAGCTGCCAGTACGGCTTCAAGCAACGCTGTGGCGATATCCGAAGCCTCCGCCACCCGGTAACGCTTCGGCACCATCGGCGCAATCGCCCGTAACACCCGCATGGCCATGGACTCCAACCTCCGTGGGCGTTCACGCTCGCCACCGATGATCGAGGGGCGAACCAGCGTCAACGAAGGGTAGCCTAGGCCCTGCAGCCTCGTCTCGGCCTCCCCCTTCGTGCGCAGATAAAAATTGCGAACCCCGGGATCCGCGCCCAGCGACGAATTCAGCGCGAAAGCGCGAGCGCCTCCTCGGCGCGCCAATTCGGCAATGGCGAGCACATACTCGACGTCGACGCGCCGGAACGCTGCCTGGGAACCGGCATCGCGGATCGTCGTCCCCAACGCACAGACCACCGCATCGACCTGCCACCAATCAGCTCCCGGGGGCAAGGCATTGAAATCCACCACCGGGTTTTCGAGTTTCGGGGGATGAAGCAACGCGCGCCGTGTGGGCGCGACCACATGCGCGATACGCGCATCCTCCAGCGCTTGCAGCAGGACTTGATGCCCGACCAGTCCGCTGGCGCCGGCGATCAACAGTCGCGTCATGGCAGCGGGAGATCGGTCGAGCCGGCATCAACCATCACCAGTCTGGATACCGCATCGCGTAGATCCTCGAGTTTCACCGGCTTGGTCAAATAGTCATCCATTCCTGCATCGAGACACTTCTTGCGATCATCCGCCATGGCGTGGGCTGTCAAAGCAAGAATCGGCAGGCGCGGACGCTGCTCCGCGACTTCAATCTCACGCCAGCGACGTGTCGTTGCATAACCATCCATGCTTGGCATCTGGCAATCCATGAGCACGACGTGCCACGGCTGTGCATGCAACAGCTCCAGCGCACTGGCACCGCTGCCCGCACAGTCCACATGACAGCCATCGCGTTCGAGCATCAACTTCACGAGCGCAGCATTCAGCTGATTGTCCTCCACTACCAATACCCGCAGCCCCGCGATCGAAGACGTCACTGCTACAGGCGTTTCCGAGCGTTCAACAGCAATCGAGGCGTCAGCATCGGCAACGCGAATGCCAGCGGTCGCTTCGGGAACTTTGACGAGGAACCGACTGCCTACGCCGGGCACACTGGAAACGTCGATCGAACCTCCCATCAACACGACAAGATCGCGCGAGATCTTCAGACCCAGACCCGTACCGAAATGCGCGCGTGTTGAAGAGGCATCGGCTTGATGGAATGCCGAAAAAATAAGTGCCTGCTGGTCCTCGGGAATCCCGGAACCGGTATCGACCACCTCGATTCTCAGCACCCGCCGCATCGCCGCATCGGTCTCCATGTCGACTTCGATGCGCACACCGCCATCATCGGTGAACTTGATCGCATTGCTGACCAGATTGACCAGAATCTGCCTGAGACGCGCTGGATCGCCCACGAAACGCTCCGGAATCGCATCCGAGCACGTCGCATCCAGGCGCAGCGATTTCGACGCAGCCTCTGCGCAGAACATGTCGAGGACGTCCTCGATGACCTGATGCGGCGAGATAGGCGCCGGATGCAACGAAATCTTGCCCGCTTCGATCTGCGACAGATCGAGCACATCGCTGATCAGCGCGAGCAGCGATTGCCCTGCACGATGGATACTGTTCGGCAGTTGCCGATGCTGCGGCGCATCCGGTGCTTCGGCGAGGAGCTGGCTCATGCCGATGATGGCATTCAACGGTGTACGCAATTCATGGCTCATATTCGCCAGAAATGTCGATTTCGCCCGATTGGCAGCGTCGGCACGATCCACCGCATCGCCAAGTGACCGCGTCATCGTCATCAGGGCGATGCGTTGGGCAATATTGCGCTGGATCGTGCGACTGATGACGAAGCCTTCACGAAGAAGAAAGGTGCCGAACAGGCACGCCGCCACACCAGCCACATTGAATTCAGCCCGTTCATCCACGAAAAAATAGAGCGCGAACGGACCGACGCTGGACAGCACATAGGCACCATACGCAGGCCACCACGCGCCGAAACTGCTGATCGCACCGGCGGGCATACCGATTAGCAGGAACGCGGTGATGAAATAAAGTTCACTGTGCCCGAGCGGAAACAACACTGTTGCCGCAGCGCCCCATACACCACCTGAAAGCATGCCGACGGCGATGCAGATCGCGGGCGTATTCGGCCAGGCTTTACCCGAATCGAGTTGCGAACGTTTCGCCCACGCACCCAACAGGATTCGCAATACGGAAATCGTGACCACAGCTACGGACCAACCGAACAGATACTCGAACGGATGCACATCGCGCACGACCAACAAGAACAATGTCGCCACGCCGATGGTCGCCACAGCACCTGCCAGCCCCTGGCTCAACACCAGTTGCCGACATTCGCGCGCGATCAACTGCGGAGTCTCGATGGACTCGGAGATGGCCATGTTTCCCCCTGTGCTTCCGGATATGGCGATCCACTCACGGTCCGCATGCCACCCCCAGGTGACATCCGCATACGATACCCCCACAGGGGGCGCTCTCGCGAGCAGCCCCTGACTCAGGGGCGTGACGCATGCCGCCGTTCGGGGAACGTGAACACGATGACTGCGCCGCCGATATATCGACAAGACATCTGGAAATACGCTCAGACTGCCATGGCCCAGTTGATCATAGTCCAGTTGATGCATACTGGTCCGTATCCGCCTTCGCCCGGACACGTATCAACATGAACGTCCCGAATGTGTTGCGGCTTTCGGACCTTCGCGGACTGGCGCAGCTCGGCGGCGACGCGACCATGGGTGTCACTGATCTGGTCGAAGCCATGCATGCCGCGATCGCGCGTCCTGACCTTGGACTCAGGGCAACAGCCCCCTCGCGTACCACTGGCATTACAGGGCTGGTCTATCGCAGCATTCGCGGCGTCACCCGGATCACGGCAGGTGGATTACGCGCATTGCCGATGGGAGACCCATCGACACATCGCGACTTATCCACGTCGTATCGACGAGAAGCGATGCTGTCGGCGCTGAACGGCGTTCTGGGCGACCATCTCGCAACAACCCTCAATCCACTCGCATTGCCGATGCGGCTGCATCATGGCGGCAAACCGTTGCTGCTCACGCGCGACTCGCTCTCGAGCGACCTTCCGAATGCCGGACGGAAGCTGTTGATCCTGGTCCACGGCCTGTGCATGAATGATCTGCAATGGGCTCGCAACGGCCATGACCACGGGACCTTTCTCGCGGACGCGCTCGGTTACACGCCGCTCTACCTGAACTACAACTCCGGGCTGTCGATTTCCGACAATGGCCGCAGCTTCGCTGCATTGATCGAAACACTCCACGAACAATGGCCGACCGCGATCGATGAAATCACCATCATCGGCCACAGCATGGGCGGGTTGTTGGCGCGAAGCGCATGCCTGCATGCCGCAGACAATGGACATCAGTGGCTCGGGAGTCTGCGCAACATGATCTGCATGGGCTCGCCACACCACGGCGCACCGCTCGAACGCGGCGGCCACTGGGTCGACCTGGTCCTCGGTGCAACGCCATTCGCAGCGCCAATCGCACGTGTCGGAAAAATACGCAGCGCAGGTATCACCGACCTGCGTCATGGCCATCCACTGCATGATCGTGAAGATGACCGCGCACCGCTACCGAAAGGGGTGCGCTGCTTCGCCATGGCAGCGACCACCGGCCGCAAGCGCAGCGATTTGCGCGACCGCCTGGTCGGCGACGGCCTCGTACCGGTCGCCAGCGCGCTTGGCCACCATGAAGATATTGCGCGTGCGCTCGCATTCCCGAAAACGCGGCAGTGGGTCGGCTACGGCATGCACCACCTCGACCTGCTCGATCACACCGATGTCGCCGATCGCCTACGGCGCTGGCTGACGCCACGCCGGCCCTCCAATCACTGATCGCTGCCCTTTCGCGCGGCAGTCTGAGATCATGCGCGGATGACGACCGCACCGCTGTTCACCACACTCCCGCTCGCTCCGACGCTGCTGAACGGCATCGATGCACTCGGCTACACCACGATGACCCCGGTTCAGGCGCAGGCCCTGCCTGCGATCCTCGACGGCCGCGACGTGATCGCTCAGGCGCCGACCGGCAGCGGCAAGACGGCTGCATTCGGTCTGGGACTGCTGCACCGGCTCGACCCGGCGATCATCCGCACGCAGGCGCTGGTGCTGTGTCCGACCCGTGAACTTGCAGACCAGGTTGGCAAGCAATTGCGCAAGCTGGCCACCGGCATCCCCAATCTGAAGATTTCGATTCTCTGCGGCGGCATTCCACTGGCACCGCAGCTCGCATCGCTCGCCCATGAGCCGCACGTCGTCGTCGGCACTCCGGGTCGCATCCAGGAACTCGTGCAGAAAAAAGCCCTTTCGCTCGCGAATATTCAGACGCTTGTACTGGACGAAGCCGACCGCATGCTCGACATGGGCTTCGAGGACGCCATTCGCGACATCGTCAAGAAGACACCCAAAGATCGACAAGGCCTGCTGTTTTCGGCGACCTTTCCCGACGCCATCCGCGGACTGGGCAATGCCATGCTCCGCGACGCATTCACAGTGAATATCGATGGCGGCGCCGAGCCCGACACCATCGAACAGTTGTTCTTCGAAGTCGAGCCGGACCGCAAGGCGCCGCTGCTCGCAGCCCTGCTGTTGAACTATCGGCCGGAATCCTGCGTGGTCTTCTGCAACATGCGCAAAGACACCGAAGAAGTGGTCGGCTCGCTGGCGCACTACGGTTTCACCGCGCTGGCATTGCATGGCGACATGGAACAGCGCGATCGCGATGAAGTGCTGGTGCGTTTCGCGAACCGCAGCTGCACCGTATTGGTGGCCAGCGATGTCGCTGCGCGCGGGCTCGATGTCGAAGATCTCGGCATGGTCGTGAACTATGACCTGCCGAGCGATGCCGACACCTATCTCCATCGTATCGGGCGCACCGGCCGTGCCGGGCGCGACGGGCTTGCGCTCAGCCTGTGCATGCCGAACGAACTGCCACGCAAGACTGCGATCAGCGAACGTTTGGGCAAACCATTGCGTTGGGAACGCATGCAACCGCTGTCCGGCAGGCCCCAGAACGTACCTCCCGCCGCAATGGTCACGCTGCGCATTGATGCCGGCCGCAGCGACAAACTGCGACCCGGCGATATCGTCGGTGCACTGACCGGCGATGCCGGCCTCAAAGCTGACGCTGTCGGAAAGATCGACGTCTACGCGACACGCTCTTATGTCGCCATTGCCCGCGCACAGGCGGAAACTGCATTGGCGCGTCTGCGCAGCGGCAAGATCAAGGGCCGCAAGTTCCGCATCAACCGCCTGTAGAGCGCCTTCAGGCACGTTCCCGCACACAGCGCATTCCTGTCTTCATCCAACATGAAGGCACACGTTGAAATAAAGAGACACGTTGAAGCGTGCTGCGACGGACGCCCCGTCGCGATCGTATTCACTCGAATCCGCTGATATCTGATTGGCGCCGACGCCAACAAACCCTCGATACGCACCTCAAGCGTCGAGATCGATCCTGCGCGCGTACGCCATCCCGCAGAGCGCTTGACAAGCGACTCAAGCAACAAGCTGAAACAACGGTTTAGGCTTATTTTTCATGGTTTCCCGCAGTCGCACTCCATGCGACCTCATTGCGGAGAATAGACAGCACGCAAAGACATCACCCCATCCGCGACCGCCCGAATACGTGCCGGGCGGACTCATCGCAGATCACCGGGAAAGCGACAAGGAGTCGCCTTCCGCAAGGATGCTCTTGCCGTCGTCGACGCGCGCCAGGGATGGCGTCCGTCGATGCGGCAGACGGTGCAGCACGCAGGCGGCGGAAGCCGAAAAGCCGTAACAGAGTAGGCAAACAATCAAGGAGCAATACCCATGCCAAATCTCGTGCAAGAACTCAACAGTCTCGACTTCAGCGTCTACATCGGTGGGCCGCTGCAGGCGGCGGTCGACGCCCAGAATGCCGCGTCAATCTCTCAGGTCAACTTCATCAACGAAGTCGGCTTCGAGAATGTCGGAACGCCCGCTGCGCCGGATCTGAAACTGCGCTATGTCGACTTCAAGTACATGAAGAAGGTGCCGAACCCCACCTACGACAGTACGGCCACCACCGGCCCGACCAGCCAGCCGTTCACTGAATCCGAGGTGATCATCTCGGTGCCGTTCCTGGTGATGTTGACCATCCCGGCGTTGCGGATCGAAGAAATCAACATCGATTTCAACGCAAAACTGACGTCGACTGAAACCAGCAACATCTCCAGCGAATTTGCGGGCAGTGCGGAGCTGAGCCTCAAGGTGTGGAAGGTCAATTTCAAGGCCTCCGCGTCGTACAAGCGTACATCCAGCAGCGGCGTCAGCACGGAACGCACCTACACCCTCGGCGTTCGCGTGCGGGCAGTCAACGATGAGCTCCCGGCTGGTCTGGATCGCATCCTGACCATGCTGGAAGACAGCATCGCCGCAGTCTGATGCAACACCCGGGGCCGGCTTTCCGCCGGCCCCACTAGGCATTTCCACAAGGACAACCACAATGACCACTCTCAACGAATATCTCGGCGGCCTTTTCAACAGCATCACCGATGCGCGCGTCATGGCCGACGTACAGACCGTCCAGGTTGCGGAACAATACGCAAAACACGATCTTCTGAAACACTTTTCAGTACCACGCATGCGGATCAGCGACATCGAACTGACCATTCCGGTCGCGATCGAAGGGCTGAGCCAGCGTAGCGAATACCAGCTCGATCCGATCGGCAACGCGGACTTCAAACGCATCATGACCACCGAGCTGGCGAATGGTGTCGGCTATACCGAACTGCCGCCTGTCGCCGCACAGCGAATGCAAACGGCACTGGCAGATCACACCACGACGTTGGTCGCCAATCTGCGTGAAATGGATCTTTTGAAGTCGTTTTCGATTTTTTCGAAGGACGTCGTCACCGACCTCTTCGTCACCGGAGAGGAAGAACGCCTGCACGATGGAAAATTCCCGGAAGGCTACAGCTTCGACAAAGTCGTCGACCGCACACTGAACCTGTGTAGCCAACTGGTGAAAGGCGTGGTCGACAAACCGGTGCTCGACCAGCTGTCGGTCATCGCCGAATCGCATCGCCTGCGCGAGCAACGCCCCGAGGATGTGATCCAGATCCGCATGAAAGTCGGCGAGGATGGCATGGAGTGGCAGACGCTGCAGCGCGACGACGGCACCATCGAACGCAAACTTCTGCCGGAGTGAACAACCATGCTCAGATCAACACTTCATCTGGTGACACAGCTCTCCGACCGACTGCTGCAGCTCCCGGACATCGTTCGGCAATTTGAGGGAAAGTCTCCCCGTGCCCTGGCTGAGCTGATGACGTGGATCAACAGGGTCGAGGAACTGCTCTCCACTCATCGGATGGTCGAAGCCGCAGAGGTTGCCGGATTCAAGGCACGCATCCTCGCGCCTGCATTCGATGACGACAAGCGCGGCACCGTTCGCCGACGCCAGCAGACGGTGGCGATCTCACTTCTCTACGAGCTGCAGGAGGTCGTCCAGCAAGGGCTACGCCCGCGCACAACAAGAGTGCAGCAGGGACGCGACCTTGCAAATCAGTTGCTGCAGATCGTTGCACAGAGTGGCGCGGTGCACTACGACCCTGCCTACGGCATCGAAACGATGGTCGACCAGGTCTGGGCCCTGTGCATCGGGCACGAACAACTCAAGCCGATCTCGGTGCAGCTTCGCACGCTGTTGTCGAACGACGACATTCGTCTGTTGCTGGCGGAGGAAATCGACCCGCTTGATTTTCTGTAACACACACGCCTGCAGCCCCGGGTGCGTCCGCGCATCCGGGTAGCCGCGTTGTCCGCTGCACTCGCGGTTTCGCGTTGGGTCGACATGAAAGCGGGATGACACCCGCAGACCGCGTGGTCGAAGACAGCAGCACGCAGGGAGGCTCCATGCCGAATCGTGAAGATATTCGCTGGTTCAAACAGAACTTTGAAGCGCAGATCACACCGGCATTGGCCGGCACTCCGCTGACAGTCGATCTGATCGTCGCCATCGCCTGTCAGGAAACCGGCTTCATCTGGTCGAAGCTCAGGCGTGATGGCTTGGTGATTCCACGGATCCTCGAACTGTGCGTCGGCGATGTCATCGACATCAGGGCCGACGGTACCGGGCGCCGCGCGTTTCCGAAAAACCGCGCGGAACTGCTTGCGCATCCGCGTGGGGGCGAGATGTTCGCAATCGCTCGCCAGGCGTTGCTGGACATCGCTGCGCGCATACCTGGCTACAACAGCGCCGCATCCAACCCCGACAAATTCTGCCGTGGCTATGGCCTGTTCCAACGCGACCTGCAATTTTTCCGGGAAGACCCGCACTATTTTCTGGAAAAGCGATTCGCGCATTTCGAAGACACGCTTTCGATGTGTCTTTCCGAATTGAAACGGGCAATTCGCACGCTCGATTTCCAGCAACGAATGCAGCTGAGCGACGAGGAACTTGCACACGTCGCCATTGCCTACAACAGTGGAAGATTCCGCCCGTCGAAAGGCCTGCGACAAGGCTTCTTCGATGGCAAGAAATTCTATGGCGAGTACATCTTCGAATTCATTCGCATCTCCAAAACGATCGCGATCGACAATCAACCACCACTGTTGCCGCAAGCGTCTCCCGGCGAAGCGACCATCCCGCCACCAACACCTCTTACCGCCAGCGGGCCGTTCTTCCGCGTCGAAACGCGTACAACAACCCTGCGTCTGCGTAGCGCACCACAGATCAGCCAACCAACGACCGCGAACGTGAAAGCCGACCTGCCCGACGGCCATCCGGTACGCGCGATCAACGGCGTTGCGGTGAACGGATTCATGGAAGTCGAAACGAGCCTGATGGGGGCCCTGCTGCGTGGCTTCGCTTCGACGAAATTCCTGGTCCGCGATGACCGCATCGAAGAGATTCCTCTGGTCGCCCCCTCGCCGCGACCACCAGCACACGGTTTCATTGCTGCACATGTGTTGCCACCTGCCGGCACCGTCATCCGACGCCAGGAAATCGCTGGAGCGCATTCGCTCAATGAATCCGGGCGCCCCACGCGCACTGGCACGGATGTCGATACCCGATGCTGGGAACTCGCTGCGATCATCGACTGGCTGGCCAGCGACAACTCACAACACCGTCGCTACAAACCACGGGAGGGCCTGACCTTCTGCAATGTCTATGCACACGATTACTGCGATCTCGCGGGCGTTTTTTTGCCACGGGTCTGGTGGACACAAGGTGCGTCGATGCGGATCGCCCTCGGCGAAGATGTACCGGCACGCATCGGAAATACTGTTCGCGAGATGCGCGCCGACGATCTGTTCTTCTGGCTGCGCGATTTCGGTCCGCATTTCGGCTGGCGCCAGACCGGTACGGCAAGCAAACTCCAACTCGAAGTGAACCAGGGTGCCGTCGGCTTGATCATCGCGGAGCGCAAGCAGAACGGCCGCTCGGGCCATGTCGCCATGGTGGTCCCTGAGACGACCCGACACCACGCACGCCGCAGCATAGATGGCGATGTCATCGCGCCACTGCAGAGTCAGGCAGGTACGGCCAATTTCCGCTACGGCACCGGCACCGCTGGCTGGTGGAAAGACGCGAAATACTCCGCAGCGGCATTCTGGCTGCATCCCTGAGTCAAACGACACGATCGACGCGCCGTTCCATCCCCGATCACCGGCGGAACCTCACGCGCGCTGAAGCGACCAGAACGGCAGGTCGCGACGGATGCGATAGCCGATGCGTTCGTACATCGCTTTTGCACGAAGATTCTCGTGGCTTACATGCAGATAGGGTGTGCGACCGCTGGCAAGAATATCGTTCGTCAACATCGCGGTGAGTCGACGGGCATAACCGCGGCCGTTGAAATCCGGATGCGTGCAGATCGCACTGACTTCCTGAAACGATTCAGTGGCAAGACGCTCGCCGACCATCGCAGCAAGCCGGCCATCGACATAGATACCGTAGTAGCGGCCCAACATCATCGTGTGTTCGCGAAAGTAGTGTGGATACACCAATGCGGTCAGCGCCAGCACGTCGGCTCGATGCGCGTCCGTCATGGCAACGATCTCCGGCCCAGCTTCCACTGCCATGGGTGCCGTGCAGATCATCTGGGCCAGTGGACGGAACGCTTGCAATCGCAAGCCCGCCGGCACGCGCGGCGCAATACCAAGCAGGTACACGCTTTCTCCAGATGCAATCAGCTCCATCAATACATCACCGGCATCGACGTCGACATGCGCCACACCGACAAACGACGCTATCTGGGCTGGATAGCGCACCACGTCGTTTCGGCCTTGCGCGAATGCCCGGTGCTTCCCGAGCAGCGACGACCAGATGGGATTATCGATGTCAGAAGCAGGCATGCTTCAAGCATAGCGTGGGCTTGGCGAGGTCGCCACGCGTCCGGCGTAGCACTTCCGGCGTAGTTGTTTGGGCTCTCGCGCCCGCTTCGGCACGGTGCAGTGAGGCGCTCCCCACATGCAATCCATTACCCGGCGTCGCGTTGCAATACGACGGATACTTCAGCGGCATCGACGCGTACACGTGCCTGCACGAAGCCGGGCACTTCGACGATCACGCTCGATTCCGTCAGGTGATCGAGCACCAGTCGCCCGGCCCCATCCGTCGTGAGCATCTTCGGTGGTACGCCGCGCAGCGGCGACAGCACGCTGACGGGGGTGCGCGCCATCGGGCCGTTACTGCCCATGAGGCGGAGTGTCACGCGTCTTCCTGCAGTTGCATCGACGCGCGTCCGATAGCGCGTGACTGTGGAGAGCGCTGAAATTTCAACCACATTGCTCGTCCGGAGACTCCACGGCGTCATCACGGCAACGACGCGCACGGCCCCGGATTTACCCAATGAAACGGCAAGTCCCTCAGGTACCGGCTGGAAATAATCGGCCTGCGACTCGCGCCAGACAGCACCTTCCCGGCGTTGCAGCACGAAGATCGGAAATGGCTCATCCACGCGCGGCTGTCGCGGAATTTCGATGCCAGGGGTTTCCACGACCAACCAACGCAGTGGTTCGAGTTCGATGGTCTTGGCGATGACACCATCGCTCACCGGCTCTTTGCCAAGCTCCAGGCTCATTGGCATCCGTTCGGGCCATGATGGCAACATCGCGATGAGGAACGATTGGGATTTCGGCGGGGGGAATCGGATATCGATCTGCAATGCCTGCAAGGGATCGACATCAGGCATCCGCACGGTGCCCGTATCATCCGGCCGGACGATGCGTTCGCCGCGCGGGGAAGACCAGACCACAGATGCGCCCTCGACCGGCCGGCCGGCGCTCTTGTCGACGAGTCGCAATGCGACATCAACGGAGACTGCTGCGCCGAGCTCGGAGGCTTCCGGATCCAGATCGAACGTGGAGAAACGGCCTGCGGACAAAATCAGGCGTCTGCGCTCGGTTTCGACGCCGTCGACCACGGCAATCAAATCGATCGGGCCAGGCGGCAGCGGCGCGACCAGCGTTTCAGAACCTATTTTCAACGGGCGTTCGTCGTACGCTTCGAGCAGCGTCGGCGCCTCTCGTCGCATCAACGATTGCCACTCGGCATCCTGCGAACCCTCCGCTCGGCGCAACAGCAACCCTGCGCCTTGCCGTGCACGCACGCGCAGCCCCGCAGCAACACGCGGCCGCACTTCTGCAGGGACATCATCGCGACCAAAAGACGCTTCGTAAAAACGCAGACCGTCGTCCGCGCGTGCCTGCAGCACGTATCGATCCGCTGCCGGCAGATCGACCGGGCCTACCGTCACACCGCCATCGGCATCCACGGTGGCCGGTGCATTCAACCAGCGCGTGACCGCCGCAAGATCCTCGAAATTTTGCGGCCCCGCGCCTTCTCGCCCACCACGCAACCATGCCCGGTACGCGGCGACCTCATCCGGTGGCACATAGGCCAAACCGATCCGGACAGAATCGGTTGAAGCACGAATATCGGCATCCGCCAAGAGCCGCGTACGAAACTTCAGCACGCGCGTGTCTGGGCCATTATCCGCACCAGCGGAAGTGCTCTGGCCGACCGCATCGCTCACTTGGGCGCCAGCCGGACTATCGCGTGCCGACCGAAGCCACCACATGCTCATGAAAACGGCGCCCACCGCGAGGCAGGCGCCGATCATGATCAAGATGCGATTCCGGCTCGCCATACGGCGGAAGATCAGTCGGTGTCGGCAGTTGAATACAGCGAAAGATAGACCGGCGCGTGATCGGATACGCCATTGCGGAACGTACACATGCTGGTGATGTAATCACGCCCCGATGTCGAATATTCGGTGACGTAGCTGCTCTGCATCCAGAAATGATCGTAGGCGCTGGCGAATGCGCAACTGGTGTTGATCGAAGTCAGCTCGTTCACGCGGTAACTCACGGCTGGCGTCACCGCGGTCAGATTGGCCCACCACGGCGAGGTCGCCTCACGATTGTGGTCACCCACCAGAATCACGTCCTGATCGCTACTGCTGCCGTCCTGAATCGACTTGAAGACCGTCGCGATTTCCGCGATTTCAGCTTGTCGTTGCGCCGTCGTTCCGAACACAGTATGCCAGTTGATGAAAGTGTAATCAGCACCGGTCTGGATATGGCGCACCTTCACGATCTGAGGTTCGCGTTCGAATTTGTCGCCCGTATCTGACCATACGGATTCGGAGAGCAGCTGCACGCGATCCGTGCGGTAGAACACCGCGTAACGCTCTTTGTAGCTGCTGCGCCCGATGGCGGCAGTGACACGATAGTTCCATGTGTAACCGCTGACCGACGTCAATGACGCAGCGATGCTGGCTGCGGATTCGGCGTACATCACTTCCTGCGTGAACACGAGATCCGCACCGTTCGCGGCAGTCGACGTATTCCCGAAGTTGTTCCATATCTGGCCCGCGTATGCGTTCCAATCCTGCTGCCCACTCCAACCGGCATGCAATGTATTCCATGACACCACGCGAAGATAAGACTGCGCGGAAGCCTGCACGGCGAACATCGCCATGCATAAACCGAAGATCGCAACGACAGTACGTTTCATGACAGCTCCGACAATGGATGGGGAATGGACAGTGCGGCAGTATCCCGGCGCAATGTGTCCGTATGGTGTCTCCTGACAGCACGCGTGCCTGTCCGACGCTTCCCTACGACAACACCATCGCCAAGGCGATTCCAGTACATGTACAGCGATATTCAGTCGATGCGGTACACACGCGCCTTCGGCAGATCCTCATCCACCTGCAGAAACCAGCGCCCCGCGATCCCCGGCACCACCAGTACCTCTGGTGACTGCAGCGGCTTGGACAACGTCATTTTCCCTTTCAGGACTTTCCATTGTTGGCCGTTTTCGAGAACGAAGACGTGACCGGGTTCCCATCCAGTCACTTCACCCGTCAAACGACTGTGAATCGGCTCGACATCCAGACCGATCAGATGACTGCCTGCAGTAGTGTTGGTCGGTGCGGCTGCCGCTTCCCGCTCCACTTCAGCCATTACCTCGGCTTTCGCTTCGGCCTTCGCTACGGCTTTGACTTCGGCCACGCGCCCGGCTTCGTTGTCGCGCAGCAGCGTATTGAGTAGCGTGAGCTGATCGGCGGACAACGTATCCAGGCCGGTCGCACGGCGTTGTTCGGGAGTGAGTCGCTTCTCGATATCGACATACCCGGATTGTGCGATCGCCGTGAATGAAACGCACAAAAAAGTCGCCACTGCGGCAACACGAAAATATCGATGCACGTGATTTCTCCTGTTAAGAGACGATCGGAACCATGAGGATCAAATCCACATGAGGATCAAATCCGATGGGACCAAGTCGAATTGGATCAAACCAATAAAGATCGCTATACCCCGGAGCAGTGTCAGCCTCGGGATGGGCGACCACCTAGTTTCACCGCAGATGATGGCAGAGAGATGGCTAAAGGGTGAATATCTCGAACGATCTAACCGGACACAGGTTTATGCAACGCGCGAACGGAACCAATTACCAGTCGGTCGGACGATAATCCTTCAGGAACTGGCCCCAGACATGCTCTCCGGTATTGATGCCGTTGATGATCGGGTCGACGATGCGTGCTGCGCCATCGACGATGTCCAGCGGCGGATGGAATCGTT
Source organism: Lysobacteraceae bacterium (assembly GCA_041751895.1). Lineage (GTDB taxonomy): Bacteria > Pseudomonadota > Gammaproteobacteria > Xanthomonadales > Xanthomonadaceae > Lysobacter_I. Next base: position 15,745 of record JBGSID010000139.1, read on the forward strand.
CCTCCAGGACCTTGCGCGCAGCGAGCTCCGCCGGATCTTCGTCAGTCACCCAGCCAGTATCGACGGCATTCATATGGATGCCGTCGCCGTGATAATCGGTCGCCGCAGTGCGGGTCATCATGTTCAGCGCCGCCTTCGCCATGTTGGTATGCGGATGACGCGTGGTCTTGAACTTGCGATAGAACTGGCCTTCAACTGCGGAGACATTGACGATGTGTTTGTCGCGGCTTGATGCTTCGCCTGCCTGTGTCCGCAGCATCAGCGGTTTGAGTCGAGCATTGATGATGAACGGCGCAATCGCGTTGACGAGCTGCACTTCAAGCAGCTCGACAGCGGGCACTTCGGCCATCAACAGGCGCCATGAATTGCGCGTCCGCAGATCGATCTGCTGCAGATCCTGGTCGAGGCGCCCCTGCGGAAACAGATGTTGCTGTCCCGCCATTTCTTCCGCCAGCAGTGGAATCTGCGACAGTTCCGCCGCACGAGTGATGCCTGCGATCTCTTCCCGGTCGTCGGGATGCATCAACGACGCCCCATCAACACTTTCGCCCGACTCCGGCAGCATGGCGTAACGGCGCAGGCCTTCATAACGCCCCAGAAGTTTGCGCAAGTGCTCGGGAACGTCATGCGCCGCAGCGGTCTCTCCGGCCATCATGTGCGCATAGAACTCCGGCGGACGGCGTACCGTCTGGCAGGCATTGTTGATGATGAAATCGAGACGGTCACGGGTCGCGACCAGTTCTCGGCAAAACGCTTCGACACTCGGCGTATGACGAAGGTCCAAGCCGAAAATCTCGAGACGATCGCCCCATTCGGCAAAATCCGGCTCTTCGGCGTAGCGTGCAGCGGAATCGCGCGGGAAGCGCGTGGTCACGATCAGGCTCGCACCTGCGCGCAGAAGCTTGAGGCCAGCCTGATAGCCGATCTTCACCCGCCCACCGGTCAGCAGCGCAACCCGCCCACGCAGATCGGCGGTTTCGGTGCGCTTGCTGAAATTGAAATCGGCACAGGTCGGGCACAGCTGATCGTAGAAATGATGGATCAACGAATATTTCTGCTTGCAGACATAACAATGCTGCGGCTCGACGGATTCGCGTAGCTCCGGCGTTTCCGCATGCCTGTCATCGGCAACGAAATCCTGCGGCGGAAAATAATTCGGCGTAGTGAACACCGGGCGACGCCGCAATTCGCGAATACCGGTTTCATGCAGCACGGCTTCTTCGCGCGCAACCTGCGCGGCATTGCGCGCACGCTCGGCCGCCTTCATTTTCTGGCGCCGCAGCACCGGGTCCGGGTGGTAGACACTCGCCACCGCCTGGTGAAGACGCCCGCGATCCTCGGGCGACAATCGGTCGAGCAATTCGCGGTCGGCCACCACCGCATCCAGAAAAGCAATACATGCGCGGGCGTTGTCGGCAAGCGCATCGGCGGCGGGTGTTTGATCAATGGCGGTGTCTTGCGTGGGGTGTGACGAAGCAGGCATGGGTCCGGGGTTTCGATACGGCGACAGGTCGCAGACCGGCTATTGTCGCGCGGATGGCGCTTTCGTGCATGCGGCCCCGTCCTGCGTCGGTCTCTTTACCGCGATTCCATCAACGGCGGAGTCGCGATGATCACGCCGCTATACTCCGGCCATCGCTCCGGAACCCTGTCAGGCGCATTGGCCTTGCTCTCGTTCATCATTCCCGCCTACAACGAAGCACGCTATCTGGGCGCCACTCTCATTGCGTTGGACGATGCCATGACAGGGATCGACATCGCGCACGAAGTCATCGTGGTCGATGATGCCTCCACTGATACCACCGCCGAGATCGCAACCGCAAATGGCGCAACGGTGCTGCGTGTCGAACACCGGCATATCGCCGCCACTCGCAACGCCGGGGCACGGCACGCGCACGGCGACATTCTGATCTTCGTCGATGCCGATACCAGCATCGACAGCATCGTGCTGCGCGCAGCACTTGATGCACTGGCGGGCGGCGCGGTTGGAGGTGGCGCCACCGTCCGTCTTGCAGGCGATCCTGCGTGGCACGAACGCTGGGCTGCCGCAGGCTTCGGCTGGGCGCTTCGACAATGGAAGATCGCCCCGGGCTGTTTTCTTTTCTGTACCCGCACCGCTTTCGACGCAGTGCAGGGATTCGATGAAACCTACTATGCCGCTGAAGACATCGCGATCAGCCGCAAGCTCGGTGGTATCGGCCGATTCGTGGCACTTCGCGAGACCATTGCCAGCTCCGACCGAAAACTCCGCAGCTTCCCGCTATGGGATCACTTTGGCCTGCTGCTGCGCATCACTCTCTTCGGCAGGAAAGTCCTGCACTCACGCAAAGACCTGAAGCTCTGGTATGAGGATCGCAGGAAGGATTCCTAGCGTTCAATCAATTCTGCCACCCGCTGCAGGAATCCGCCCTCATGCAACGCCTGCGGTATGGCATCCATTATCAGGATCTGCCTAGGCTCTGGATCTCTTCATGCGCCTGGAAGCGGTGACGTTGCTCGTGGCGAGCAGGCTCATGGAATATGCATGACTGCACCAACACAGATGACCGAGGAAATTGCCTACGAAAACGCCCGGCAATCACCGGGCGCTTTCATTCCTGCCGCCCCACGTACCGATCAGCGAGAGTCCGGCAGGTGTGTTGGCTGGAGACGTCAGCCGATGGTCAACAGATCCGTATCCATCCAGTTCTGTTTGCTGCCCGCGCCGTTGTAAAGCGGCATATGCGTTTTCGAATTGATCGATGTGCTGAAATCGGAAGGTGCGATGAAGATCGGTGTGCAGCGCTTTTCGCTCCACGCACAGGCTGCATAAGTGCCGTAGTTCCAGAGCGTGTCCTTGTATGCGTCGTAATCCACGCCATGCCGGCTGCTGCCGGATACGTTCGGCCAGCCTTCGAGCTGCATGAACGTATTCGTATGATTGTTCGACGTTTCACCGAACAACAGCGACAGGATCAAAGCATTGTTGCCCAACGCGGTATCCCCAGTGACCGACTGGTAGTAATAGCCGGTGCCATTCCAGCTCACGGGCGTGCCACCAGGCAGGCTCGTGGTGTAATGCGAATTCTCGGGATCGTGGGACTGTACGAGCGCACTGTCCCTGAATGCGTTGTAGGCATTGGTGATGGACTGACTGGTATCGTCGGACGAGCTGACGAACACATGATGCCCACCCAGGAACAACGTCCTCAGGAATGTCGCCACGGTGGGCGTGCTACCGGTCGGGCGGCCCGCTGCATCGAAAGCGCCGTAATTGAATGCCGAACCATTGAAGAAATTCATGGATGTGTAGCCGGAATCGGTGTAGATGGCCTTGTCCGATTTTTTCTGCATCTCGTCGTATTTCAGCGTGGGCTGGTAGTACCGCAAGCCCTGACCGGGTGTGAAATAACTGCTTGCGAAGAACGCGATCATCTGACGGTCATAAGGCGGGCAGTTGGCCTCATCGGTCGCGCTGTAGGCATCACCTGCCGCCTTCTGCCAGGCCGCCAGCCATGCATTGAGGATCGTCGCGCAGCTCGCATCATCCGCGAATGTGTAATACAACGCACCACTCTTCGCTGCGGAAATGACTGCGGATTCGCTCCTGATCTGCGGATCAAAGCATGCATTGATGAAGGCGGGAATATTATTGAGATCGAGTGAGGCTTTTGGTGCCGACATGCTGACGCTCCTTGAGAGGTAAAGATGTGATTCCCACACGCATCGCGCATGGCGATGTGCAAGGCGCGTCACCGTAGCATGTCGATTTTTTTTTGCACGTCGCCGAGACAAGTGATTCCGACATGATTCTGCGAGTGCGGACGCATCATTGACGTGCATTCGCATCGTGTCACACACGGCGAATGTAGCCAGGACATCCCCCTCGACCCGAAGATTCTCTGGCGCCACCGTCCGCCATACCCGGGGCTTGGCACACAGGCAAGAAAATCACGGCAAGCATCCAGGGTGTCCGCGAAGTAGACACCCGGGATGGGGTGCCACATGACTCTACGAAGGCCCCGGCTCTCGCTTGCAGCGAGAACCGGGCGACTTCACTGGCTGGAACAGCCTGAAGCAGCCAGGATCACGACGGACGTAACAGGATGATCCTCCCGGCTCGCTATTTCCGCTCCATTGAACGGGAGGCAATGTTGCTTCTCCCTTTCTCGGCGCTGAGCGTGCATCCATCCCCCTGATTGTTCGCCCCACCCGCGATCAGGATTTGCTACGGATGAACCGGAGGCGCTTCGATTGGATTTTCTTTCACCAACTGGAACAAGGAACTATTCATGTCGATGAAGAACATGCTGTTGACGGTCGGCCTTGCCATCGGGCTTATGCTCTCCGGCAGAGCGAGTGCACAGGAGATTCCACAGGGCCCGTATCAGAACGAAAAACACCTGGTGAATGCTTGGTTCAGCTTCGTTCCATCACAAGCTGCAACTGTCTATCTGGACGGTCAAATCGTGTTTACTCGCTCAGGTTTCGGCCCTGCGGCTGGCGGGTGGTATTTCACTTGTCCAAGCGATACTTACGTTCGTACGAACTGCCCGACAGAAGGCCCTTTCCGGAGCATCAATGCGCTCATCGCCTATTGGAGCCAGTTCGTGCCTTCGAACGCCGCCTATATCTATGTGGACAATCAGCTTGTCTATTATCGTGGCGGTTTCGGTCCCGCGATCGTCAGATATTTCAACACGTGCTACAACCGCCCCGGCGGTGGATTGATGACCAACTGCTCGCTCTAGGGCAACGCTGATCAAGCCAGCGGAATCTACTGCGCGTGCCGACGGATCTCGCCGCATCGGCTTCAAATCAAAAAATCACGAAACTTCGCCAGATAAATGCCGACTTTCGCTCGTTTCCTCCTATGGAACCCGGTTTT
>JBGSID010000140.1:0-1587 GCA_041751895.1 Lysobacteraceae bacterium
GGCCGACTTGCGTCTGCTTGAAGGGGAATGCCGGCCAGACGGAGCCATATCCGCCCTCAGCAGGGCATAAAAACAGCCGGTTTCCACCAAAAGCCATCGCCGCCGACATCACCGGGGCGTGCTATTCAGAGGCTCCCTAAGTGCTAGCGGTCTATTCGGCGATTGATCCAACGTCGCGAGTTAAGTGCATTCGATAAAATCGCAAAGAAACCGACGTGCCTCCAGCACGTTCTTGTGCGCGTTTTCAAATCCGCCGCTCGCACGGAAATCGGGTAAAACAATGCTGGCGTAGAGTGCATTGTTCAGTAGAACGTAGTGGCGACATTTCATTCCCGGGCGCGCATCCTTGAGGTGCGTGAGGCAAGTGACGGCCTTATGGTGCCCGCCGCCGTCATACTCGTAGCGGTCGAAAGAGGGATAATGCGGGTAGTATCGGAGCCCTCCACCCAAGTTCACTTCGATGCTTTTTTTCGTTATCACGCCCTTGCGGCTCTCCGTGCTATATCTCTTTGGTATGGGAAGCGCTTGCTCGCTATCAGGCACGCTCAGTTCAGGCATTGCGCCCGAGAATGTCGGATAGACTCTTACGTACACATAGTCGATCTTACGAGCTCCGGACTCCTGTCGCGCCACTTTAATGGGCAGATGACCGCGCTGCGAGAATATAAGTGCGACGCTGTGGGGTGTGCGAATTAACTTGGGGAGTGGGTTCACTCGGCGGCTATCGAACGAGCCGGCAGCAATAACGAACGCCCGTGGCACTGCCATTGTTGCAACGGGTTGTGCGTCTCGCGGGCGCTGAAAATGCACTGTTACGGGCGTCATGTCGTCCGTGTAGTAATAGTGACAGAGATTATATGCAGTCCCAGGTATGCCGCATCCATCAGAGCAAGATGTCGCAAACGCGCACGAAAATATAACACAAAGCAGCCTGCACCAGAGGTGAAGGATGTTCGGTGTCAACCGATTTGATGCGCTGGGTCCAACATTGTTGCAATACAAAGATGGATTGGCCGCATGGCCACGCTGGGATCCAAGCTCAATTTGCTTCGTGCCGAACGTCATGTATAGCGCCCCGTGCGCGAGATCATAAGTTTGCTCCACGGCGCATCGGCCAGTCGCCTTGAACGACAATGAGATCCCGATCCACCCGCTCCGGCGTCTCGATCTCGACCGTCATCTTGTAGCGGGACGTCGTCCAGTTCGGCGCGATCTCGACGAAGTACATGTAGCCGGCGACGACTGCGAACAGCCAGACGCGCACATGGCCGAGAAGCCTCGCCATCACGCAGCACCCCGGATCGGCGGCGTCGCCGGGCTGTGCGCGCAGGTGTCGTGGTCCGGCTCGATCATGCTGTTCCCCCAAACGGTCGATGGCACGCTGGCACGCCTCCAGGATCACTCAGCAGGCAGCTTAACCGCCAGCGATGACCGCAGGGTTACCAGCGTCGCGCCTATTGCGTCGTCCGCCAGCGGCTGCGCTGCACGGCCCAGATGGTCGCGAGTGGCAATGCGACGCCGAGCACGGCGACGGTGCCTTGGTTCATGCAACGGCAAGGCAAAGGCCGACCGCACCGGGTGCCGAGT
>JBGSID010000141.1:0-3804 GCA_041751895.1 Lysobacteraceae bacterium
GCGTCTTCTGCAGCACCCGATCGGCGGCATCCAGCTGGTATTCGCGTTGCGCCCACAGCAACCGGTTCACCAAGCCCCGGTGCTCGTTCATCACGCCCTTGGGCAGGCCGGTCGATCCGGAGGTGTAGATCATGTACGCCAAGTGGCGCGAGCCCAGGCCCAGGGCCTGCGGATCGGGCAGGTGCGACGACCGCTCCGCCCAGGGCGCCGACGCATCGTCCAGGCATAGCGTTGCCACCGTATGCGCCGGCAGCAGATCCACCAGCGACGATTGCGTCAGCAGCAATGACGGCGCGCTGTCCTGCAGCATGAAGGCCAGGCGTTCCGGCGGGTAGTCCGGGTCCAGCGGCACGTAAGCGCCACCGGCCTTGAGAATGCCCAACAGGCCGACCACCATCTCCACGCTGCGCTCGACGCAAATCGCGACACGCGCATCCGGGCACACGCCCTGCGCGATCAGCGCGTGCGCCAGACGGTTCGCGCGGGCGTCCAGTTCGGCATAGCTCAGCGACCGGGACCCGTCGCGCACCGCCAGTGCATCCGGCTGCGCGTCCACCTGCCCTTCGAACAACTGGTGGATCAGTACATCCTTCGGATAATCGATCGCCGTCGCATTGAACTGCTGCAGCAGACATTCCCGCTCCGGCGGAGGCATCACATCCAGGGCATGCAGCGGATGCGTTCCATCGCATCGCAGCTCTGCGGTCAGGATCTCTATTGTGTGGGCGAGGTATCCGGCCAGGCGGGCCGCGTCCAGACCGTCGACGACCTGCGCGATCAGCGCGAATCGGTCACCGAAGTCATCCACGCCCATCGACATGGGATAGTTGGTCGTTTCCTCGGACGCAACCAAGCGCATGCCTTCCGGCATGGCGGAAACATCGCCGCTGTGCCGGTAATTCAGCAAAGTCGTGAACAGCGGCAAGGACGACGACACGCTGCTGCAGCGCTGCGCAAGCGAAAGCGGAGCGTGTTCATGCTCGAGCAGCTCGGCGAGACGGCGCCGCGTCTGGTCGATGGCGTCCACCGCCGTGCCCTCCACCACCACGCGGATCGGCAGCGTATTGATGAACATGCCCCAGGCACGATCTGCGCCGCCCGCGCCATGCATGCGCCCGGACAGCACCGTGCCGAATATCACCTCGTTGCGACCTGTGCAGCGCGCCAGAATCTGCGCCCACGCCACATGGAACAGCACTGCCGGCGATACACCGCGTCGGCGCGCCTCCGCGCGGATGTCGCGTCCAAGCGACTCGTCCAGAGGCAGCTCGACGGTCTCGAAGGTTGCGCCGCTCTGGCGCACGTTGAGCACGTTGAACGGCGCCGTGGGTTCATCGATGTGGGCCAGCTCCTGACGGAAATAGGCCTCGTGCTTTGCCGCAGGCATGCGCAGCGCCTGCGCCACCAATTGGCGCATCGGCACCTCATCGGCCAGGTCTGCGCCGTTTCCGCGGCGTATCGCATCGATCTCGGCCAGCGCCAAGGCCAGCGTCACGTGATCGCATGCCAAGTGATGCTGCAACATGGACAGCATCCAACCGCCCGCGCGGTCTTCGGCTACGAAAGCCGCCAACAAGGGAGCCCGCGTGATATCCAGCCGCAACTTGCGCGGGTCAGTGAGTCCGACCAGCGCTTCAAAGGCGTCGCCTTCACCCGGCAACGCGAGTTCATGCACGGGCACGAGCGCCTGTCGATAGACCACCTGCACTGGCGTCGACAATCCTTCCCACACCACTGCGGTACGCAGGATGTCGTGCCGCGCCACCACCGCGTCCAGCGCGCGCAGGAAATCATCGAGTGCCTCGCGGCTATCGAACGCAAGCAGCGTGCGCAACAGGTAGGTGTCACCCTCGCCGTCCAGCATGTGATGGAACAGAATGCCTTGCTGGGACGGCAGCAGCGGGTAGATGTCCTGGACGTTTGCGACACCGCCGGGCACGGTCGCGACAACGCAGTCGATTTCCGCCTGCGTCAGGGTGACCAGCGGCAGCAGCTCCGGCGATATCGAGAGAATATCCGGCGTCAGCAGGCTGGGCGGTACGGCCTCTGCCTCTTCCACTTCGCCACGACGCAACGTGGCGGCGTAGCCGCTCAACACTGGCGCGACAAAAAGGTCGCGCACTTCGCCGCGCAAGCCCTGCGCGCTCAGACGCGCGGTCATTGCGACCACCAGCAGCGAATGACCGCCGAGCTCGAAGAAGTGGTCATGCCGCCCGATCCGCTCGACCTGCAGCAGCTCCCGCCAGATCTCCGCCAGCGCCTCTTCCACCTCGCCGTCAGGCGCTTCGTACTCCCGTACGCTCAGAGACGCGCCATCCGCCGCAGGTAACGCCCTCCGATCAAGCTTGCCGTTCGCCGTCAGCGGGAACGCCTCCAGCATCACGAACGCGCTCGGCAGCATGTACTCCGGCAACTGCGTGCTCAGCTGCAGGCGCAGCTCGGCCGCGCTGATCTGCGCGCCCGCCTCCGCCAACCAATACGCCACCAGTCGCTTGTCGCCCGGCACGTCCTCGCGCGCCAGCACCACCGCCTCGCGCACGCTGGCACACGCCGCCAGCTTCGCCTCGATTTCGCCCAGCTCGATCCGGAAGCCCCGGATCTTCACCTGGAAGTCGTTGCGCCCCTGGAATTCCAGCGTGCCGTCTTCACGCCAGCGACCCACGTCGCCGGTCTTGTACATGCGCGCCTGCGGGTCGGCACTGAACGGATCGCGCACGAAGCGTTCCTGCGTGAGGTCCGCGCGGTTCAAGTAACCGCGCGCCACCCCATCACCGCCGATGTGGATCTCGCCCGTCACACCCACCGGCACCGGGGCACCATGCGCATCGAGGATGTAGATCTGCGTATTGGCGATCGGCCGGCCGATCGGCACCGAGCGCGCCTGTGCATCCAGCTCGACGATCTCGTGCGTGCTGGCGAACGTGGTGGTCTCGGTCGGTCCGTAGCAATGCACCAGGTGCGCAGGCCGTGCACCCTTCAACACGCGACGCACTACGTCCGCGTCGATCTTGTCCCCGCCGAACAACAGATAGTTCAAGCGCGCGAAAACAGGCCCCAGTGCATCGGCATACTGATGGAACAGGCCGGCGGTCAGGTGCAGCACCGTCGCCTGGTGGCGCTGCAGCGTCTCGCCCAGCGCCGCCACATCCAGCAGGCAGGCCGGTGTGATGACGATCAGACGCGCGCCATGCAGCAACGTGGCCCAGATCTCCCATGTCGCCGCGTCGAACGCCGGGTTCGCGCACAGCGCCACACCGTCGGTCGCGCATAGCGGCACGTATCGATCCTGCATCACCAGACGCAGCACCTGCCGGTGCTCGACCATCACGCCCTTGGGCGTGCCGGTCGATCCGGACGTGTAGATCACGTACGCCAGCTGCCGCGAACTCGCACCGTGTGCACGGGCATCCGGATTGTGGTCCGGATACGCGGCCAGCACCGCTTCGCTGTCGTCCAGCAACAGCTGCGGCACCTCGCTCGCCGGCAACCGCCCGCGCAGGCCCGATTGCAGCAGCAGCCGCTTCGGCGCGCTGTCTTCGAGCATGAAGGCCAGCCGCTCCGGCGGGTACTCCGCATCCAGCGGCACGTAGGCGCCGCCGGCCTTGAGGATGCCCAGCAGGCCGATGATCAACTCCGCCGAACGTTCGCAGCACAACGCCACGCGCTCGTCCGGCCGCACCCCCTGGGCGATCAGGTAATGCGCGATGCGATTGGCGCGTGCGTTCAACTCCGCATAGGTCAGCACGCGATGCTCGTCGAGCACCGCCACCGCGTCAGGAGACTCGGCCGCCTGCTGCTCGAACA
>JBGSID010000142.1:0-12081 GCA_041751895.1 Lysobacteraceae bacterium
CAGCTCAATGGCTGGGTTGACCCAGACCCAATGCAATGCTGTCAGCTACAAACTCAACACTCGACCGAGGAAAAGACATGGCTATTTCAGCCCACTACAGCTCGTCGCATGATTGTTGCACTTGGTGGTTGAATTCACCCCTGATTGGAGTCAGTTCTCATTGCCTCGACCAGGAGTCAGCAGTCCGGCCAACCCGCCTACGGCTGCGGAGCCGATACTGATCAGACCATCGGGTATGGTGACTCCCTCGATCGCTGCAAGGCACCAAAGTGCGAAGATCGTGAGCAGGACGGCACCTCCAAGGGTGAGAATTGCATAGCGGTATGTCCAGCGATCACTCGTGCCGGGGTTGTTCTTGCGAAGCTCGTCTATCAGCAGCTTCTTTTCTTCTGGTTTCAGCTGTGGATCCGCAAGCACTATTCGCATGAGATCCAAGATAGATGTTCCAGTTTGCGTTTGGCCTACGATGGAAGCAGGTTTCGCCAAATCGCTCGCAGTCACATCCTGTTGTGGGGCACTCACATTCTTAGCAACGTCGACTTGTTCCGTCATTTTTGTACTCCTAGGTTTGTAACGCCTTCTTCCTGAAAGATAGATTGCGAGCCTCTGCTCTGAGGCGCTGAGACTTAGGCCTAACGCCTGAGTTAAGCCGCGCCGCGAAGCGGCGTCGGCTTGAATGAATTGTTAGGCCGCTAGCCCGAGTAACTGGACGAGAAACGCGGCCCACTTGGTACGAAACTCTTGCTCCGAGGAGGCTGAGGTCTGCGGCTCAAAGAAGCCGCGCTCCAGCCAGCCGATGATGTACTTGCCGTCCTCGTGGCGCCACTTTGGCCCGTCGGTTAAGTCTTGGTACGACGAGACGCGGCAATCGATGCCTGGGATTGGGTGAGAGTCAAGGTAGCGCAAGGCATCTCGTTGCGTGGCGGTGAATACCTCAGCCCAGCGCAGTGCATCTCCCTGGCGAATAAATCCATGGGCAACTGCTGCGGCATAAGCGTTTCCGCTGAAGAGGACATCAAGCTGTGTGTCGACGGAGTGGCTCATAGCGGCCTAAAGCCAGAGTTAAGCCGGCCCGTGGCGGGGCGGCGGGTGCGTGCTAGCGTAGCGTAAAGCACGCGGCCGACGCCACGGCACGGGCTCGGCTTGAACGAATTGTTAGGCCCCATACTCACGTATGACCTCAATCACGCCAACGATGTTGTCATTGAGTGCATCAAGGTCTTCGGCTGGAACCCACCACTCTGTGTGATGAGAGCCACCAACCTGCTGGATTGGATAGCGAGACATAAACGACGATAGGACCTGAAAGCGAGTCACAGCACCATATCCGCTGTCTTTGACGTTCCATTTCTCCGCGATCTCCGAGGCGTATTTCTCGTTTGTGACCGGATAGAAAATAGGTTGCTCAGGGAGCCTAGGCGGCCACTTGGTAAAGCCGCTGCTCCGTAGCAGATCGAGTTCTTCGGGGCCGACAGGTCGAAACAAGATGGTGATTGACTCAGAATCTGTCATTGGGGCCTAACGCCTGAGTTAAGCCGCCCCGCAGCGGGGTGGCGGACGCGTGCTAGCGTAGCGCAAGCACGTGGCCGACGCCACGATGCGGGGTCGGCTTGAACGAATTGTTAGGCGGCGCCCCGCTACTGCAGCAAAACCTGCTCATTTTCACTCTTGGCAAGGAAAATGTTAGTGAGGTCTTCTATCCCTTCTCCTGTGAGTTTCAGTCCCGCACTCCACCCATCAGGGATGAAATCTACGGGAGTGCCCCAACGTTTCAGCGTTATCTCTTCAATGAAAAAATCAACAGTAGTGACTTCGCCTAGCACTGTGCGGTGAATATCGGGGAGTGCCAGAGTGACTTGATGCTTGATGATTTTGGTCAATCTTGTGCCGACTGGGACCGCACCGTCTGTGCAGTTTGTAACGACAAAGATGCCATCTCTTTCAATTCTTCCGAGCAGCAGAGAAATTTCCATAGCCGCCTAACGCCTGAGTTAAGCCGCCCCGCAACGGGGCGGCGGACGCGTGCTAGCGTAGCGCAGGCACGTGGCCGACGCCACGATGCGGGGTCGGCTTGAACGAATTGTTAGCCGTCAAGGCCGTTGAATTGTTTTTTAGCCGCCGTAGTGTCGAAACCGAATGCGTCTAATACAAATATAGCTTTCTTGACTAAGCTGACATGTTGATTTTTATTGGGCGCCCTTCTTTTTAGGCTAGTGCCATTTGCAACAAGCCATTCTTGAATTTCAGAAAGAGCAACTTCTGTGATATTTGCGTCTAAAATCATTTCAGCCGTCAAGTTTGATACATATTTTGGCGTAATTGCATCGGGTGATTTCAGATGTAAATTTTCTAACATTTTTTTGCGCAACTCTCTCCGAAGAGCGTATTGCGGGCTATTTTGTATTTTTGATGAAATTTCGAGATATTTTTCTGGTTTTTCTTGAATTTGAGATATTTCTGAAGAAAGACCTGCTGTCCTGCATAGCCGAGAAATCGCGGTTCTTCCTTGGGCTGGGGTTAATCCATTGGCTTTTGCAGCTTCAGAAATGGATGAGCCGCATGCTACGGCAGCAAGAACGTTTGCTTTGATGTTGTCAGGTTGCAAGACTGTCTCCATTGACGGCTAACGCCTGAGTTAAGCCGCCCCGTGGCGGGGCAGCGGACGCGTGCTAGCGTAGCGTAAGCACGTGGCCGATGCCACGATGCGGGGTCGGCTTGAACGAATTGTTAGGGCACGGCCCGCACAGCTGTTTTGACTTGCAATGCGGGTTAATGCTTCAAGCACTTGCCGCTCTGCACCAGCTGATTGATGCTGGCTATGGAAAGAGATGAAATCTTTCAATTCCTTTCGGCTTTGCCGGGCTGCCTGATGAAAGCCGGTCAAAGAGCCTGGAGTAGTGCGGGCGAACAACTGCATTGCTTGCTGAAAATATTGGTCATGCATTGCACATTTGTACGTCCTTTCTGTGGGCCCTAACGCCTGAGTTAAGCCGCCCCGCAGCGGGGTGGCGGACGCGTGCTAGCGTAGCGCAGGCACGTGGCCGACGCCACGATGCGGGGTCGGCTTGAACGAATTGTTAGGTTGCACCCGTGAGAGTTGCAATCCATGACTTGTTGCGATCATAGTTAAGGCTGCTGCCAAAACCAAGCTCTTCACGCATAGCATTGCGTAAATCTACGATCAAATCTGCAGTCATGCTGAGTGGAGGATCACTAGCACCCCGCAAGCCTATAGCTCGTGCATAAAGTTCAACAACGCGTGGGTTTTTACACGTAAGTGCAAGTTGATTGTATGCCCTGCGAGCTGCGGCTATGCTTAGTTCTTGTTTAATATTTTTTAAATTTTTATCTGCCTCTTTCCATTCGAGTTGCGAAAATACTGCGTCTACAATTTGTAGAGCATCTAGACACGCGGAAAGTTTAAGATCGAACGCAGCACGGCCAATGTGTGCTTCTCTCTCAATGGCAGATTTGATTCTAACGGCAAGCCAATCTTTTGCCAGAAATGCAATAAGAGCGGTTCCCGCCGCAGAGCTTATGGAAATCAGTAAGAAATCAGTAATAATCAAATCACATTCCTCTTTAGTGCAACCTAACGCCTGAGTTAAGCCGCCCCGCAGCGGGGCGGCGGACGCGTGCTAGCGTAGCGCAGGCACGTGGCCGACGCCACGATGCGGGGTCGGCTTGAACGAATTGTTAGGCCACAGCCCGTGCTTGTATGTGAACAGCGGATACGCCTGCTGTCCTTGCGGAGTTTGACCAAGCATTCAATTCCTCAGCTATGTCGCCGGAGAGAGACCAGCCGTTTGCAGTTTTTTGTGCAAGAGACAATACCGCAACAACAAAGTTTGACCAACTCTCTGACGAATGCTCAGTGTCAGCAGTAACTATGAATCCACCTTTGTGGTACGGAGTGGCAGAGATATCAAGTGCTGTTATGCCGATGGCTTTGAAATGAGTAGCTACAACCCGATTGGCCGCTGCATCCGATTTGCAATCTGTGAAGATGCGCCATGAGACTTTCATTGGGGCCTAACGCCTGAGTTAAGCCGCCCCGCAGCGGGGCGGCGGACGCGTGCTAGCGTAGCGTATGCACGTGGCCACCGCCACGATGCGGGGTCGGCTTGAACGAATTGTTAGATGTGCAGCTAGTAAACAACTTTCAGTGACTTTGGGTCAAAGAACAGGCGGCCCGATGTGTGGGTCTTGCAAGTGATAAGGCCCTGTCCACTAAGCGGGCCAGGTAACCCGCCATTCATGCATAGAACTTGCTTGCCAGATAAGGTTTTGGCCCAACGACCGTCTGCATCTAGAGGCTTAGCGTCAGGCTGTACTTCAGCAATGACCGGAGAGTAATTGATCGCGTCGGAAATGCTGCAGTTCCACCAGTCCGTTGGAACAAAATATTTCGGTGATATCAGAATAGTGCTGCCGTCTTCAAGCTTTACGGTCAGAGCGCCACTGTAATTTCTAAATCCATCATGCTTCAGTTGCTGGTCTATCACTGTAGCTTTCAGCTTAGCATTAACGTTCTTCCCAGATTCATCCCATTTCTCTGGGCCGCTCTGAAGCAAGGTTGGAATTTTCCAAGGTGTAGTTAGAATTTCATCGCTGTCCATAGGCATGTCGTATTGACTGGTGAAGCCTAAGTAACCAGACATGCCTTTATAATTTTTTTCTCCGCGGCCAAGTTGCGGCAAAGGAATTTTGCACTTGTCTATTTGTGGTTCAGCGGTTTTTTGTATTTTGGTAGTTTCAAGCGGGACTCCTTGGCTCGGTGAAGAGCACGATGAAGTGACTAGAATTGCTAGTGCTATCAAGTGGCGCATATATCTCCCTGCACATCTAACGCCTGAGTTAAGCCGCCCCGTAGCGGGGCGGCGGACGCGTGCTAGCGTAGCGCAGGCACGTGGCCGACGCCACGATGCGGGGTCGGCTTGAACGAATTGTTAGGCCTTTGCGCGAAGAAGCTTAAAGGCTTTATTGGCGAGTGACTCATAGTGTTTTTCATCACCCTTTGTCACGTCAATCTGGTGGGAAATGAATCCATTCTTGCCGAGGATGTCCTCAACGAAGGAAAGCTTAGATGCTTTTTCCTTCACTGGGCGAGCAGCAAGGACCAAGAGGTCGAGGTGCGAATACGCCTCAATCCTTTCCTGCGCGTCACGCCCTGACTCCTCGAAGCTTTGAGAGAGCACACATCCGTCCCTGCCGTCCAGAGTGAAGAACCTTGCCTTGTATGAGATGCCAAGCAACGGCTTGAGAAAACCGTTGATCGTCAGACTCTTCCCAGCGAAGTGACTTCCCACAAAGATGACTGCGATCTTCATTGTTTCTCCAAAGGCCTAACGCCTAGTAGACCCCAAAAAGGGGCATTGACCAGTAACGTTGCATTGCATCGATGTTCGAGTCAATCAGAAAAACCTTACAACAATCAACGGGGTAGTCTGCTGCCTTCTGCGCAGAGTTGAAGGCAGCATGGCTGAAATAGCCAGCGCAGGAACCCCGGTATGTCTTATGACGGCGAGCAGCCCCCGATAAAAAAGCCTGAACGGCGGCCACGAAAGTCAGCGGTTGCAATTTCAAGGTCGGGCTTGTTGAACGAAGTTCACAGGCGTTTGCGTCTGAAGCACTATAGTTTGCGCACGGAGGAAGCGTATCTGTATTGGATTCGCCGCTATATCCTAGCTAATGATCGTGCTCATCCGAGGGAGCTCAACGGGGTGGCGGTCGAGCGCTTTTTGACGGGATTGGCAACGCGCGACGATGTCGCGCCCAGCACGCAGAATCAGGCGCTGTCGGCGCTGTTGTTTCTGTACCGTGAGGTGCTCGCCATCGACTTGCCGTGGATGGAGGAGGTCGTCAGGGCCAAGCGGCCGCGTCGATTGCCTGTGGTGTTGTCCAAGGGTGAAGTGGCGACGATGTTGCGCGAGTTGGCGGGTCGCGATTGGTTGATGGCGAGTCTGCTGTACGGCAGTGGCTTGCGACTGATGGAGTGCGTGCGGCTGCGGGTGAAGGATGTCGATCTGGAGCGCAGTGAGATCACGGTACGTGATGGCAAGGGTGGAAAGGATCGCAAGACGGTGCTTCCGGTCAGTTTGCGCGAGGCGTTGCGCCTGCAATTGGAAGTCGCGCGTTTGACGCATTCACAGGACCTGCAGGCGGGTTTCGGTGTGGTCTGGTTGCCACATGCGTTGGCGTTGAAATATCCGAATGCAGGTAAAACATTGGCTTGGCAGTATCTCTTTCCAGCGACAAGGCGTTCGGCGGATCCCCGCGACGGCAACAAACGTCGCCATCATATCGACGAGAAACAGTTGCAACGAGCCGTGGCGGCGGCGGCTCGACGCGCTGGTATCAACAAGCCGGTCACGCCGCACACCTTGCGTCATAGTTTTGCGACGCATCTGCTGGAGAATGGTGCCGACATCCGCACGATTCAGGAACTGCTGGGCCACAAGGATCTTGCGACCACGCAGATCTACACGCATGTGTTGAATCGCGGTCCGGGCGGCGTGCTCAGCCCGCTCGATCGTTGAGGGTCCGACATGCTCGGACCATGGTTTGCCTTGTCGTTGCTGATCGGCGTGATGTCGTGCCTGTGGTTGCCGTCGCCACCTGGGTGGTGGCTGTTGATGTGCTTGGCTGTGGCGGGCGCGATGGTGTTCGGATCGCGATCTACATCGCGCGTGTTTGCCGTCTTCTGTCTAGGCTTCGTGCTGGCCGGTGTGCAGGCACTGATCGGGATGTCGCGACAATTGCCGATCGGGATGGAGCATCGGCAGGTCGATCTGGTCGGTACGGTCGTCGAATTGCCGCAGCATGAGGCAAGACGGACGCGGTTCGTCTTGCAGGTTGATGATGCCGCATCACAGCCGAAAGCGCTGCGTGGCCGTCGGATCAAACTGGCGTGGTACGACGCGTTCGGTCTTGGCATAGCGCCTGCGGATGCGCCGCGCTTTCGCATCGCTGCAGGCAGCCGCTGGTCGCTTTCTGCGAAGTTGCGTGCGCCGCGAGGGTTGCGCAATCCCGGAGGTGTCGATGGCGAGAAGCACGCGTTGATTGATCGGATCGTGGCCACGGGTTATGTGCGTGATCCGCAGTCCGCACGGGAGATCTCTCGGCCAGCGGGCATAGATGCCTGGCGGGAAGGCATGTCGGCACGGATCGCGCATGCCGTGCCGACGGCTTCGTCGCGATTTCTACGCGCACTGGCGATCGGCGATACGCGGGCGCTCGACGATGGTGACTGGGAGCAACTGCGAGCGGTCGGGTTGACACATCTGATCGCGATTTCGGGTTTCCATGTCGGTCTGGTCGCCGGTTTCTTCGCTCTGATCGTACGAGGCATCTGGTGGCTGTGGCCTGCATTGGGGCGACGGCTGCCGCGCCCACAGGCGGCGATTCTGGCGGCGCTGGGTGGTGCGGGCTTGTATGCCGCATTGGCAGGGTTTGCGTTACCGACCGTGCGCACTGTGCTGATGATTGCGGTCATTGCGATTGCACGTGTCCTGCGTCGCGGTTGGCGTCCGGTCGATGCGATGTCGTTGGCGGCGATTGCGATCCTGCTCTTCGATCCCCTGTCGGTGCTCACTGCTGGATTCTGGCTGAGTTTCGGTGGTGTCGCCTGGTTGTTGTGGTGCCTGCCGAATGGTGAGGAAAAGCTGCTGCGCGAATTCTTTTCGGCGCAGGGCGTGGCGACCGTGGGCTTGTTGCCGTTGACGGTCGCGCTGTTCGGCCAAGCCTCGTTGGCGGGGCCATTCGCGAATCTGTTGGCGATTCCCTGGTGGAGTCTCGTGGTGGTGCCGCTCGCTCTGATCGGTACTGCGCTGGAAACCATGCATACGGGATGGGGAGGAGGCATCTGGCGATTGGCGGCATTGGCGTTCGATCCCAGTTGGTCGTTGTTTGCATGGCTCGGTGATAGCCCATTGGCGCTGTATTGGTTGCCCGAGGCGCCATGGTTTGCCTTGCCACTGGCTTTGCTGTCCGCGTTCTGGTGCATGTTGCCGCGTGGCGTGCCAGGCAAATCTTTGGCGCTGTTGCTGTGGCTGCCACTGCTCTGGCCGGACAGACAGTTGCCGCCGCACGGTGAGGCCGAGCTGGTGATGTTCGATGTCGGGCAAGGACTGTCTGTACTGGTGCGGACTTCGAGGCACACATTGTTATATGACATGGGCCCGGCAGTTCCGGACGGCTTCGATGCCGGCGAACGTGCGGTGGTGCCGGCGCTGCATGCGCTGGGCGTGCATGACATCCAGTCGGCGGTGGTGAGCCACGGTGACAACGATCATGCCGGTGGTTTTGGCGCCATTGATGGTGTGTTCCCGATCGGTGCACGGTATGCGCCTGCGGACAGCGGGCTCGACGCCAAAATCGCCGATCTGCGCAGCTGTCGTGCCGGTCTCGCTTGGGAGTGGGATGGGGTGCGTTTCCGCTTTCTGCATCCGCCGGCGCATTTTCCCTATCTGCGCAACGAGTCGAGCTGCATCCTGAGGGTCGAGACGGCCCACGGCGCGGCGCTGTTGACCGGCGATATCGGCCAGGTGATCGAGCGCGACCTCATGCGTCGCGATCCGATGTCGGTGCGGGCAGAGATCGTCCTCGTCGCCCATCACGGCAGTTCCGGCTCATCCGATCCCGGCTTCGTGGCGGCGACCGACGCGGCGGTGGCGCCGATTTCGGCAGGATATGCCAATCGTTTCAAGCATCCCAAGCCGGAAGTGGTGGATCTCTGGCGTCACCTCGGGGCGAAGACCCCGGTCACTGCCAGTGCCGGCGCGCTGCGGATGAGGCTCGGCGCGGATGGTGTTGTGCTGGAGACCGAGCGCGGCCGTCATCGGCGGCTGTGGGATGCGGCCGACAGGCAGGCGAGGGCGCTGGCTTCAGCAAGAAGCGAAAAACATTGATGTGCTTGGGTGATGGCACGCTCCCGTTCCTTTCCGGCCAGTCACGGACGCGTCTCCATCGCAGACGGGCATCGGCGACACCTCATATGTATCGGCACATCTTTCGAGCTTCCCTTATCCTATCCCCCTGAATACACACGGCCTTGGGCCGGAGGATGCGACGTGCTGGAACTGGTGATGGCGGGCGGTTGGCCGATGATTCCCCTGTTGCTGCTGACCATCGCAGCGTTGGCAATCATCCTGGAACGGTTCTGGAGCCTGCGTCGCAACACTGTCCTGCCGCCTGGGTTGGGTGCCGAGGTCCGGGCCTGGGCCGCGCGAGGCAATCTCGATCCCACCCATATCGATTCGCTGCGCAGGACTTCGCCGCTGGGCGCCTTGCTGGCAGCGGCACTGGACGTACGCCATCGCCCGCGTGACCAGATCCGCGAGCGCATCGAGGATGTGGGCCGGCACCTCGTACACCGGATGGAGCGTTTCCTGAACGGTCTTGGCACGATTGCCGCCGCCGGGCCGCTGCTGGGGCTGTTCGGCACGGTGGTCGGCATGATCCAGATGTTCCTCGGCATCCTCGACGGCGGCCTCGGCGACGTGAACCAACTGGCCGGCGGCATCGGCAAGGCATTGATCTGTACCGCCACCGGCATGATCGTGGCGATTCCGGCGCTGATGTTCCATCGCTATTTCCGTGGCCGCATCGCCGGCTATATCGTCGACATGGAGCACGAGGCGATCCAGTTGCTGGACACCCTCGACACGCCGCGTGCGGCATCGGCGCCGATGTCTGCGGGCGCGCGGGGCATCACGCCGCCGGTGTCGGGGCACTGATCCCATGCGCATCCGCGACTTCCGGGCCGACGACGAGCCCGAGATCAATCTGATTCCGCTGATCGACGTGATCCTGGTGTTGATCATCTTCTTCGTGATCACCACCACCTTCGACGCGCGTTCGGTGTTGAAGCTGCAACTGCCGCAGGCCAACGGCGAGCCGAGTGAATCGGCTTCCAAGGCATTGAGCGTGCTGGTGAATGCCGATGGCCGCTATTTCATCCAGGATAGAGAAGCCCTGCGTACCGATCTGGAATCGCTAAAGCGGACCATCGTCGAGGTTGCTGGCGATGGCACGCCTGCAGAACGCGGCAAACGACTCGTATTGCTGCGTGCCGATGCGCGCACGCCGCATCAGGCGGTGGTGACGGCGCTGGACGCCCTCGGGCAGCTCGGCTTCCGGCAGATCAGCATCGCGACAGCACCTGAGCAGCGTACGCCCGCACAGGCGGCGTCGGCGAAGCCGGCAGTGGAGACCCGCAAGTGAGTGAAGCCGACCGCGCCCCGGCGTGGCCGATCTACCGTCGGCTGCTCGGATTCGCCGAGCCCTATCGCAGCCTGTTGCTGTTCGCGCTGGCCGGCATGTTGATCGAGGCTGCTGCCGGTTCGGCTTTCATGAAGCTGATGGAGCCGGTGGTCGACGAGACGTTCATCAGCAAGAACGCGCAATTGAGCCTGATCCTGCCGCTGACCATCGTCGGCTTGTTCGTGCTGCGCGGGATCGCCGGCTACGTGACCGACGTGTGCATGGGCAGGTCCGCGCGCAGCATCGCCCGTGACCTGCGTGTGCGGGTGCTCGGCAAATATTTGCGCTTGCCCGGTCTGCGCTTCGACAGCGAGCCGGTGCCGTCGATGCTGATGCGGCTGGGCTCGGACAGCGATCAGGTGGCGAATGCCGCCGTTGATGCCGCCAAGGTGATGTTGCAGCAATCGTTCCAGATCATCGGTGCGCTGGCGGTGATGCTGTGGACCAGCTGGCAGGTGACGATCGCGATCCTGATCATGGCGCCGCCGCTGGCGTTCCTGATGGACAAGGTCGCCAAACGCTATCGCCGTTTCAGCCATCGTGTACAGGAAAGCGGTGGGCGGTTGCTGCAGGCCGCCGATCAGACCTTGAACAATCAGCAGGAAGTGAAGATTTACGGCGCGCAGACCGCCGAATTGGCGCGTTATGGCGCGCTTGCTGATGAAAATCTCCGTCTGGCGATGAAAGTCGAATCCACCCGCAGCATTTCGTCGGCGGTAGTGCAGTTGATGGGTGCGATCGGACTGGCGCTGTTGCTGTTCTTCGCCGGGCGCGAGGCGATGGTCGGACGGCTCAGTGCGGGTGGGTTCGTCACGCTGATGATGTCGATGATGGCGATGATCCCGGCGCTGAAGCAGCTGACCAACGTGCAGAACATGCTGCAGAAGGGCATCGCCTCGGCAGAGCGGCTGTTCTCGGTGCTCGATGCGGAGGAAGAACGCGATGACGGCACGCTTGGATTGACGCGCGCTCGCGGCGAGATCGAATTCCGGGCGGTCGGCGCGCGGTATCCCGGCCAGAACGAGCCGGCG
The DNA here is from genome assembly GCA_041751895.1 of Lysobacteraceae bacterium. GTDB lineage: Bacteria > Pseudomonadota > Gammaproteobacteria > Xanthomonadales > Xanthomonadaceae > Lysobacter_I. The sequence goes on from JBGSID010000142.1 coordinate 11,295, forward strand.
CTCGGTGATATCCGCTTCGTCGCCAAGCCTGGCACTGTTACCGCCATCGTCGGCCGCTCCGGCAGCGGCAAGTCGACGTTGATCAAGCTCATCCCGCGCTTCTACGAGCCGGCGTCGGGCGAGATCCTGCTCGACGGGCACCCGCTCGCAGATTACCCGCTGGCCGACCTGCGCCGGCAGATCGCGCTGGTGGGCCAGCAAGTGATGCTGTTCGACGGCAGCGTTGCCGCGAACATCGCCTACGGTGAGCTCGCGGCGACCGACGGTGATGGCGTACGTGCTGCGCTCGATGCCGCCAATGCCAGCGAATTCGTCGACAAATTGCCCCAAGGCACTGACACGGGTATCGGCAGCAAGGGTGGCCGGCTGTCGGGTGGTCAACGGCAGCGCCTCGCGATCGCCCGCGCGATCCTCAAGGACGCGCCGATCCTGATTCTCGACGAGGCCACCGCCGCGCTCGACACCGAGTCCGAACGGCTGGTGCAGGACGCGCTGAACCGCCTCATGCCCGACCGCACCACGCTGGTGATCGCGCACCGGCTGTCCACTATCGAACACGCCGATCAGGTGCTGGTGCTCGATCAGGGCCGTCTGGTGGAGCAGGGCACGCATGCCGAGCTGCTGGCGCACGGAGGGCTGTACGCGCACCTGCACCGGATGCAGTTCCGTGAGCCGGGTGCTGTCGATGCCAACGACGAGATCGACGACAGCGTTGTAGCGCGCGCATGAGCGACGCGCGCCGGCAGCCGCCGACGTACTGGTTCGACGGACGCACACCGCCGTGGCC
>JBGSID010000143.1:0-47343 GCA_041751895.1 Lysobacteraceae bacterium
CCGGCGGGCGATGGCGGCGCCGAGGCGGCGCGCGGCGCCGGTGACGAGGGCGACAGGGCGAGGATGCGGCATGGCAATGTGGCCTGGGCGGGATTCTGGCGTCATTTGACCATAGTCAAGCGGGCGGTCCGGAGGCGGCGCATGCTCGCGCCAAGCTTTTTTTCCCTCGCCATCGTGGAGTATCGCCATGCATCCCATCGTCTCCGAACTGTTCACCAAGCCGGTCGGCTGGATGACCTTGGGCGGGTTGGGTTTTATCGTTTTTCTGGGTTTTTACCTGTGGTGGTTCGTGCGCAGGAAAATCCGCGACGAGGAGAGCGGCAAGAAATAAGCGCGAAAAAGGGCGGGGCGAGCCCTGAACGTGACTGGATTCGCTATCCTGTGCGACCACCGCGATGGAGCTGCCGTATGCAGAGCGACCACGATCTCGACCTTGATGCGAGGGCGCACAGCGAGCGTCTGGCCGGGTTGATCCACGATCAGATCGCGAGCAATGGCGGTGCACTTCCGTTCTGGCGGTTCATGGAGTTGGCGCTGTATGCGCCCGGTCTTGGCTACTACAGCGCGGGCGCCACCAAGCTCGGTGCTGCCGGTGATTTCGTGACGGCGCCAGAATTGGGGCCATTGTTCGCCGAGTGCGTGGTCGATGCACTGTCGCCGGTGCTGCGTCAGGCCGGTGAGGATGCGATCTTCATGGAGATCGGTGGCGGTAGCGGTTCATTCGCCGAGGCTGCGATCGAGCGTTTTGTCGCGCTGGGTTCGATGCCGGCGCGTTACGCCATTCTCGAACCCAGCGCGGATCTGCGCGAACGCCAGCAGGAGCGGCTTGCCCAGCGGCTCGCGCCAGAGATCTTCGAGCGCGTGGAATGGTTGCAGACACCGATCCAGTCGCGATGGAACGGGGTGTTGTTCGCCAACGAAGTGATTGATGCCTTGCCGACGTCGCGCTTCGCGATCATCGACGGCGATGTTTTCGAAGAGCATGTCGCGCTTGATGCCGACAACGGCTTCCGCCGTGTCGATCGTCCGGCGGATGCGTTGTTGTCCGCTGCCGTGCGCCATGTCGAACGCCAATGCGAAACGCGATTCCAGGACGGTTACCGTTCGGAGGTGCTGCCGCAGCTGCCGTACTGGCTGCAGGCTGTGGTGGGCGGGTTGGATACCGGCGCGATGCTGTTCGTCGACTACGGGTATCCCCGTCGCGAATACTACGATCCGCGCCGAGTGGACGGTACCTTGCGTGCGTTCCATCGGCATCGGCTGGTCGATAATGTATTTGGGCGGGTCGGCCTGCAGGACGTGACCGTGTCCGTGGATTTCACTGCACTCGCCGAGGCGGGTGCCGGCGCCGGTTTCGAATTCGCCGGTTATTGTTCGCAGGCGAGTTTTCTCATCGGCAATGGCCTGGAGCAACGCCTGGCCGAGCACGAGGCCAGTGCCGTCGACGAAGTCGCGCGCTATGCACTGCGCCAAGAGGTGAAGAAGCTGACTCTGCCGGGCGAGATGGGCGAGCGTTTCCAGACGATCGGTTTCTCGCGCAAAACGAGTCTGGCGCACGCCTTCCTCTCCGGCGATCTGAGTTTCCGACTGTGAGCGGGCGCGATATGGGCGAGCCCGGCATGCGCATGAACAAGACCGATGTCGGCAAGCGCCGCTTCGGTCGTTCGCTGAAACCCTTCCGTCGGCCACTGCTGTGGGCGGGGCTATGGTGTCTCGCGGTCTCCATTGTGGTGGTGTTTTCGTTGATGCCGGGGTCATCGCTGCAGCAGTTGCCGACGATGAACGACAAGCTCGAACACTTTCTTTCCTATGCCGTACTTTCGGCGGGTGCGGTGCAGTTGTACCCGCGCTGGCGTTCGCTGTTGAGCGTCGGCATCGCGCTGGTGCTGATGGGGATCTGCCTCGAATATGCGCAGGGCGCACTGACGACTGATCGCATGATGGACAGCATGGATGCGCTGGCCAATACGTTGGGCGTGATTGCCGGCTTCGGCACGCAACTGACCCCGTGGCGGGATTTGCTACTGCGGTTCGATCGTCGCTAGATCGCGCGTTCGTCCTCTGCCTTTGCAGGAGTGCGTTTGCAGGAGCGACGGAAATCGCGATTGCTCTTCATGAAAAATACTCTTCAGGAAAAATGCTCTCTGAACATTGCGTTTTGACCAGCGTGTGTCTGTCGAAAGCCATCGCTACGACAGGGCGGGCGATTGGCGTTTTGGCCGTGCCCGCCGGATCGCATCGATCCGCGCCAGTCGCAATGCTTCGCCCATCGCCGGTCCTTCGAGTCCTTCGCGCATGACATCCGCGCCGCGGATCGCCTGTGCGGCGGCATGCAGACGCAAGAGCTCGCTGGCCTGCGGGTAATCCGATTCCGTCATGCCGCCGCGACCACGTTTGTCGGCCTCGCAAACCTGTGCCAGCAGCGCGATGCGGTGCGGTTGACGGAAGCCGTCGTTACGCGCGAACAGATCGTGGACGCTGCCGCTGCGTAGCTCGAACAGGCGATGTACGTTGAGGTGCTCGCGGCAGGCGCTCAGCGCCAGATCGCGATGTCCGGTGGGGACCTTGAGTCGTTTGCACAGTGCTTCGACCGGCTCGATGCCGCGCTGTTCGTGCAGGATGTGTTTCGGCAATTCTTCCGCTGGCGTCAGCGCCTTGCCGAGATCGTGGGTGAGCGCGGCGAAGCCGACGAGATCGTCGCCCGGCGCGATCTTCGCGGCCATGTCGCAGACCATTTCGGTATGGACGCCGGTGTCGACCTCTGGGTGGTATTCGGCACGTTGCGGCACGCCGTACAGGGCATCCACTTCCGGCAACACCACCGCCAGCGCGCCGCAGTCGCGCAGCGTGCGAACGAATGCCGACGGCTGCGCGTAGGCGAGCGCGCGTGAAAGTTCCTGCCAGACGCGTTCGGTGGTGAGATCGGCGAGTTCGCCCGCCGCCACCATGTCGCGCATCAAGGTCATCGTTTCCGGCGCAACGGTGAACCCATGCGCAGCGAAGCGGGCCATGAATCGTGCTGCGCGCAACACCCTCAGCGGGTCTTCGACGAAGGCCGGGCCGACATGACGCAGGACGCGCGCGTCGATGTCGCGCGCGCCGCCGTAGGGGTCGAAGAGCGTGCCGTCGGCTGCTTCCGCGATGGCGTTGATGGTGAAATCGCGGCGGATCAGATCTTCTTCCAGCGTCACCGAGGGTTTGGCATGGACCACGAAACCACGATAGCCGCGCCCGGATTTCCGCTCGGTGCGCGCCAGTGCGTATTCCTCGCCGGTCTGCGGGTGCAGGAAGACCGGGAAATCCTTGCCGACGGTCTTGTAGCCGGCGGCGATCATCGATTCCGGTGTTTCGCCGACCACGACGTAGTCCTGATCGCCGCAAGGCAGTCCCAGCAGTTTGTCGCGGACCGCGCCGCCGACGAGATATGTCTTCATGTGTGAAATCCTGTTTGCTGCCGAAGGCGGGTCTTCAGGCCGTACGACGCTGTCGATGGAAGCCCTCGGGCCTGAAGGCGCTTGTGCCGGGTATTTATCCTGGTGCGTGCTGCGCGAGCAGGCCAACGATGTCGGTTGCCCCTGAATTGCGGCCGAGATGCAGTTCGATCGGTGCCGCCTGGCCCGACAGCCAGATTTTCAGCTCCGCTTCGAGGTCGAAGTGGCCTGCAGTTTCCAGCGAGAACATCGTGATTGCGCGGTAGGGGATGCTGCGGTATTCGGTCTTTTTCGCAGTCACACCCTGCTTGTTGACCAGAATGACACGGCGATCGGTGAACACGATCAGGTCGCGGATCAGGGCGAATGCGCGTTGCAGCGTTTCTCCCGGTGCGAGCAGTGGCGCGAATTCTTCTTCGATCTTCGCCACCGGCTTTTCGCCGGCATGGCCGAGCAGGCCGTCGAGCAGTCCCATGGGGTGTGCCTCTTTCAGGAGTCGGTGTTGGTCACGGCGAGCTTGATGGCCTCGCCTTTGGGGAGATGTTCGATGTTCTGATGGAGATGCCCGGTCACGCCGAAGTGGTCCTGGCAAGACATGGCGATGCGATTCTCGCCGCTGTAATCGCCACCGAAGACAGGAAGCGTCCTGTAACCCAGGCAGGTATCGGCAGGCAGTGGTCCGGATGCCAGAAGAAACGCTTCAGCCACGGTGCGCAGGAGGACGGCCTCGCAGAATTCCGGGGAATGCAGTTTCCGTAGGAAGTCGTTTTCGCTGTCGGCGACAGATTCGATGCTGCCAGCGCCGGTATCGACCCAGACAATGCGGTGATCGGTGCCGCGCAGGAACAAATCGCCGCATACCGAGGCCGCGATCAGATGAGCCTCGGCGCCGACCTTCCAGCGCCAGGCATCGAGCCAGGATTGAGAGCTCCCGGAAATCAACAGATCAGCGCTCATTCGAGGATCTCCGGCAACTTCGCACGGACATCGGTCGGCACGATGCCAAGTTTCGGCAGGCCATTGTCGTCACTGGTCGAGTCCTGCTGCAGTGAGCGCCAGTTGTCGCGGCTGATCGGTTTGCCTGGCAAGTGTTCGCCGATTTCCGCCTGCAGCCTGCCGAGTGCGTCGGGCAGCGGGATCACGAAGCGTGTCCAGCCTTTTGTCTGCGTGGTGAGGCGGACAATCCCGGCCAGCGTCATCACCTCGGTGCCGACCAGATCGCAGCTGTGGCCAATGGTCGCTTCGTCGTCGAGCGCACAAACGAACGCATCGGCGACATCGCCGACCCAGACCGGTTGGAAACGTGCGTCCGCACGCCCGATCGGCAATGCCGGCGCGAAGCGCAGCAGTTGCGCGAAACGGCAGAACAGGCCGTCGCCGGGGCCGGCGATGACCGAGGGCCGGAACAGGGTCCAGTCAAGTGCCGATGCGCGCACCCGTGCTTCGGCTTCGCCGCGTGCCTGCAGATAGTGGCTTTCGCCGTCGCCCGCGTGCAGCGCGCTCATCTGCAGCAAACGGCGTACGCCGTTTGCCTGCATGGCGACGATGATGCTTTCGACGAGGTCGACATAGACCTTGTGGAAGCCGCTGCCATCGTCGCCGCGCTCGTTGAGGATGCCGATCAGGTTCACGACCGCATCCACCCCGTCGAGCGTGTCGCGCAGGAATGCGGCATCGAACACGTCGCCGATGCGCAGATCTACGCCTGCAGGAACACGCGGGCGTGTGTCCGCGCTGCGCGTGGGGACGCGGACCTGCACGCCCTGCGCGAGCAGGCGCGCGACCAGTGTGCGGCCGACAAAGCCGCTACCGCCGAGAACGACAATCGTTCGGCTCATCGTTGTGTTCTTTTCGTGGGTGCGGTGCTCGGCTTCGATGTGGGCGTCGTCGATGTGGTGGCCGGTGCTGCCGGCAGATCCTGGGGAAACGGGCAGACGAACTTCTTGCGGTTGTCGACGATGCGCCCGGCGAGGCGGTCGGTGATCGGCATCGCGCTGCCGTTGAGTCGCCAGTCGTAGATCACGCTGAAGGCGAGAACGCGCGCGATGTAATCGCGTGTCTCTTTATAACTGATGGTTTCGATCCAGAAATCGGCATCCATGTTCGGGCGCTGCGCCTGCCAGCGAGCGACCGGTGCCGGACCGGCGTTGTAGGCGCCGATGGCGACGTAGGTGTAGCCGTATTTGTCTTCGAGCTGGCGCAGATACGCGGTGCCGAGTGTGATGTTGAATTCGGGTTCGTACAGGCTGTCGCCGCCGCTCCAGGGCAGGCCGAGGCGCTTGGCCAGGCCGGCGCCGGTGCTCGGGAGGACCTGCATCAGGCCACGGGCATCCGCACCGGAGCGTGCCTTGGGGTTGAACACGCTTTCCGCACGGATTTCGGCTGCGACCCAGGTCGGGTCGATATTGTTCTTGGCGGCTTCGCGACGGATCACGCTGTCGTGATGCAGCGGGAAGCGCAGCTCATACAGCTGCAGTTCTTCCGGATAGGTGTTGCCGCCGGCCTTGACCAGACCGAAGACGCCGCGATCGAACCAGCCATTGTCCTGTGCGATATCGACGGCGATCCGGCGTTGTTCCGGCGTGAAGCGGGTCAACGCATCATTCCATTCGGCTTCTGCCCAGGCGCCGCGCTCCAGACGGTAGAGCTGCATCGAACGCACCATGGCCGGGTCGCGCGCGACGGCGGCCTTCGCAGCGGTATCGGTTTTCAGAATCCATGGGCACAGCGCATAGGCTGCGCCGATCCGGTCGGCGGCGAGGAAGCCGTGGAAGTCCGGTTTGTTCGCGGCATCGCGATAGAGGATGGCGGCATTGGCCTTGTCGCCGTCGATTTCCAGCAATCGCGCTTCGAAATATCGCCAGCGCGAATCGCGGCGTTGTTCGGTGCCCATCTTCCGGATCGCTGCGAGCGCGGCTTTCCAGTCGGAACGCGCCATGGCTTCGCGGACCTGCCATTCGTGCAGTTTGTCGTCATAGGCGACATCGGGCACTGCAGCCAGGCGACGGGCCGATTCGGGCCCGTATGATGCAACGGTCCACAGCGCGGATTGATACAGGGCACGACCGCGCTCTTCATCGTTCAGCCCAAGCGCATCGACGAATTTCGGAAGGGTGGTTTCGGCGGAAGCCGGCTGCGATTTGGCCAGGCGCGCCAGGCCGTACGATGCGACCATCCGGCTGCGCGGCGTCTTCGGCCAGTTCAGGGCGCGATCGTGCGGAGACTGGATGAAGGCGGCGTAGTCGTTGGCGAGCGCGAATTCTTCCGCCGGCAGGCCGCGTGCGGCGGCGCGCATCACGGCAGGCTGTCCTTCGGCGGCGGCTTTCTCGATCCGTTCCCAGCGCAGGGCGGGCTCAAGCCCGCCTTTGGAGGCCAGGATCGCCATCGGGGCGTCGCATTGGTCCGGCAGCGATTTGCCGCTGCTGCGCCATAGCGCCTGGGCATCGGCGGTCCAGGCGGCATCAGTCACGCCAAGTGCCTGGCGGGCGTTCAGCTCGGCGCAGCGCAGGGTGGTGTTCCTCACCGAAGAGGACCAGGCGCTACGAAATGTCGGCCAATCCTCGCGTCTGGCGAGTACGCCCAGCCACTGCGAGCGGAAGGTCTCGGCGACGGCTTGGCCGCGATACCGGTTCAGGAAGGCCTGGCCGCTGGCGGCGGGGAGGGTGTCGATGCCTTTGCGCAGACCGGCATATTCGACCCAGCCTGCCAAGGGATGGCCCGGTGGCAGCGGCGCATCCGCAGGCCGGCCCTGCTCGGCGGCCTCCAGCGCAGCGCGTGCCCGTGTGAGCGTGAGGGAATCGGTCTGGGCGCTGCAGGCAGCAGGCAGCAGGGCGGCGAGCAGGGCCGCAGTGGTCGTGAGGTGGGGGATTTGCATGGGTGTGACTATAGCGAAGCCGGGTGAAAGGGGCAGTGGAGGACCCTGCCGGAAGTTCCAGACACCACTGGCAGCTTGATGTGGCTTCACATTTTGTTTACAAAGTCCCGGTACCGCCCAAGGAGGGGGCCGCCGGCGGTTGCATGTGACTACCTAACAATAATTATGGAGAGAACGAAATGAGCAAGCTGCGCCGTAATCGCCTGACGGCCGCTGTCCACTTGACGTTGTTGCTTGCGCTGCCCGGCATCGCCGCAGCGCAGGACGCGCCGGACAAGGAAAGCAATACACTCGACACCATCAGCGTCACCGGGTCGCGTATCAAGCAGACCAATGCGGTCACCGCACAGCCGGTGTTCGTTCTCAGCCGCGCCAAGATCGAGCAAAGCGGCGTCTCCAGCGTTGGCGAGCTGCTCCAGCAGCTGACCGCCAGCGGCAAGGCACTGAACGCCAAGTTCAATTCCTCCGGCAACTTCGGTTATCCGTCGGATGGCGGCGGCATCGGCGCCGGTTCGGCGCAGGTCGATCTGCGCAACCTCGGTTCGCAGCGCGTCCTGGTGCTGGTCGATGGCATCCGTTGGGTCAACGAGTCCTCGGCGTCCGGCGTCAGTGGCAGCGCGGACCTCAATACCATCCCGCTGGCCATCATCGAGCGCGTCGAAGTGCTGGAAGACGGCGCCTCGGCGATCTACGGTTCCGACGCCATCGCTGGCGTGGTCAACATCATCACCCGCAAGGATTTCCAGGGTGCTGAACTCCATACCTACTATGGCCAATACAGCCGTGGTGGCGACACCAAGGAAGCGGCGTTCACTTTCGGTACCGGCGGTGACGGCTGGACCGGCATCTTCAACGCCAGCTACTACAAGCAGGATCGCATCAGCTCCGGCGATTGGGGCCAGTCCTCGTTCCCGGAACCGGGCGCAGGTCTGTCGGCCGGCAGTTCGGGTACTCCGCAGGGGCGTTTCACGTTCTGCGATCCATCGCGTCCGGTCGGCAGCTACGGCTATTGCGACTCGGCGGGTGACTTCTGGTACGACGTGACGCTCAACAATGGCACGACCACTCCGATCTGGAATCCGGCCGACCCGTCCACGGGCACGTACCACGACTTCAGCGGTGCGGACCGTTTCAACTTCGCTCCGTACAACCTGCTGCTGACGCCCAGCGAGCGCAAATCGGTGTTCGCCAGCATCAATATCGAGCTGAGCGAAAACACGCGTCTCCACGTCAAAGGCCTCTTCAACAACCGCCAGTCGGCCAATCAGGCTGCACCGGAACCGATCTTTGTCGGTCCGTTCGCAGGTACTGGCGGCATCGCCGACGGCATCATCATTTCGTCGTTGAACCCGTACAACCCGTTCGGCATCGATCTCGACCCTGCCACCAACTTCGGCTGGGTCACGCGTCGTCCGGTCGAAGTGGGTCCGCGCATTTTCAAACAGAATGTCGACACTTGGTATTTCAATGCCGGCCTCGATGGTTTGTTCGATATCGGCAGCCGCAGCTTCGGCTGGGACGCGAACTACGTGCATAGCCGCAACTCGGCGACGCAGCGCTTCACGAACGGTTACAACGTTGCTCATATCCGCAATGCTTTGGGTGACCCCGCAGCCTGTGCCGCCATTGCCGGCTGCACACCGTTGGATCTTTTCGGTGGTCAGGGCCGTCAATTCACCCAGGCAATGATCGATTACATCGTGACCGACCAGCGTGATGCCAGCACCCAGGTGCTCGACATCTTCTCGGCCAACGTCACGGGTGATCTGTTCAACATCGAGGACCGTTCCGCCGGCTTCGCCGCAGGTGTCGAGCACCGCAAGTACAAGGGTGACTTCAACCCGGATCCGCTGCGCCAGACCGGCGAATCGCAGGATTCGTTCGCGGCTCCGGTGTCGGCCAGCTATGACGTCACCGAGGTCTACAGTGAGTTCAACTTCCCAGTGCTCGCGGCCCTCGACCTTACCGCCGCTGTGCGCTGGTCGGATTACTCGACCTTCGGCAGTGCGACTACGGGCAAGGTCGGTTTCCGTTGGCAGCCGATCGAGGACATCGTCGTCCGCGGCACGTACTCGCAAGGCTTCCGCGCCCCGAACTTGGGTGAACTGTATGGTTTGACCCAGTTCGGTGCCACCCTGACCGATCTCTGCGGTTCTACCGGCAGCCCGGGCCCATCAAAGCCCGAATATGCGGCCGGCTGTGCGGCGCAAGGCGCATCTCCGACGTTCGAACAGGCCAATACGCAGATCACCACCTTCACCGGCGGTAATGTGGACCTGGATGCTGAAAAGTCCGACAGCTGGACTGTCGGCATGGTTTACAGCCCGGGATGGGCGGAAGATGCCTCCTGGTCGCGCAAACTTGACGTCGAGATCGGCTACTACAACCACAAGATCGACGGTGCCATCCAGGCGCAGGATCTGCAGTCACTGCTGGCGACCTGTCTGGCCGCTGGCGGCACACCTGCCGACTCTGCGGCTTGCGCGCCGTTTTCGCGCCAGTCGAGCGGCAATTTGAATCCGCCCAACAACTTCCTGCAGAATTTCGGCCGGATTGATACCAGTGGTGCTGACCTCAAGCTCACCTGGCTCAGCCCGGAATGGGGCTTCGGCAGCTTGAGTGCCGGACTGCAGACCACTTGGATCAATGAGTACAAGGCGGTCGACGGCGATGGCAATCGGTCCTCGCGTCAAGTCGGCGTTGAAGTCGGCGACAGCGCAATCCCCGAGTGGCAGACGAATGCACAGCTCGGCTGGCACAAGGGCAACCTCGACTTCAGCTACGGCCTGCGTTACATCGATGCGGTCGAGGAAGATTGCAACAACGCGACGCGAGCCAATGTGCCTGGATGCCTGAATGCCCGTGCCATCAACACCCTCGGCTCGGTCACTTACCACGACATGCAGTTCGGCTGGAAGAACGCGTTTGCGCTGGAAGGCCTGAAGCTGTCGGTTGGCGGCAACAACGTGTTCGGCAAGGAACCGCCGGTGTGCGTGACTTGCTCGCTGAACGGTTATGACGCCGGTACCTATGACCTGCCGGGTGCGTTCTGGTACGTGAGTGCCGATTACCGCTTCTGATGCATGGTGGTAGCGACACGCAAGTGTTGTTGTCTCAAACAGGCCCGGCGCATGCCGGGCCTGTTTTTTTTCGGCATCTCTTCATCAACAGGTGTGCCTGGTGAATGCATGTGACACCGGATTGATCCCTCCCTGGCCGCGCTGATGGCGGACGATGATGGTATCGACAGCGGAGAGAGCATCATGATCAGGAATGGAAAAGACATCCCCACCGGCACCGTGATTTCCACGCAGGTCTGTATTGTCGGATCGGGGCAGGCGGGGATTACCGCCGCGTGGTGTCTGCAGAAGGCCGGCATCAAGGTCGTTCTGATCGAAGGCAGTCGCGAGCACAACGGCCAGCTGTCGAAGAGTTGGCCCGACAAGAATCTGCTGTATGCCGGTGATGCCACCGGCCTGTTCGCACAGAACGAGCCCGGCTTCCTGGTCAGTCCGCTGTATCAGGGGCAATCGCCTTCTGAGCGCGAGCGCTTTTTCGGCGGTACTTCCACGCATTGGGGTGGTCAGTCGCGGCCGCTGGATCCGATCGATTTTGAAGCGCGGCCGGGTTTTCCCGGCTGGCCGATCTCGCATGCTGATCTTGAACCGTTCTTTGCGCAGGCGGCGGAGCTCTGCATGCTGCATGGCGCTGATTTCAGCGCCGAATACTGGGCTGAGGTCCTCGGTGACGAGGTGCCGGAGATCCAGGATTTCCATACCTGCATGTATCAGTTCATCGGCGGCCAGTATCTGAATTTCGCCACTCGCATCTTCCCCGACGGTTCGACCATCGGCGACAGCGCGGCGGATGTGATCCTCAATGCGAGTCTGCTGGGTATCGAACAAACCAACGGCAGCGTGACCGGGTTGCGGGTCGCCAGCATGAACGACGATCCGACACCCGGAAAGGCGACCGAATTCCTGATTCGCGCCGACGCCTATGTGCTTGCCTGCGGTGCCGTCGCCAATGCCCAGCAATTGCTGTTGTCCGATGTCGGCAACGAATACGATCAGGTCGGTCGCTATTTCATGTGTCACCCGCTGTCGATGGGCGTGAATGTCAGTGTCACCAAGTCATTCCTGACCAGTCCGCAGAGCAATCTGGTCGGCGGCAATCAGGCGAATGGTCTGCATTGGAGCGACGCCAACGGTGTGACCGTGACCGGCCGGTTTTCGCTGACCGACAACGCCTTGCGCGCGAACGGGATCGGCAACTGCTGGATGCGTTCCTACAGCGCGGCCACCTATTTCGAGATGGCGCCGAATCCAGACAGCCGGATCACGCTTGCCGATACCGTGGATACGGTTTTCGGCCAGCGTCAGGTGCGGATCGACTGGCAGCTTTCGCCGCTCGACCAGAAGACCTACGAGACGTCGACGCAACTGTTCAAGACGGCCGTGAACCAGCTCGGTGGCGATATCTACGCGCCGCCGTGGGAACAGATCCGCAGTGCGCTGGTCGTCAACGGTCACCACATTGGCACCACGCGCATGTCATCGGATCCCACGCAGGGCGTGGTCGATGCGAATCTGAAAGTGCATACCGTCGATAATCTGTACGTCGCCGGTTCCTCGGTGTTCCCGACCACGGGTGTGTCCAACCCGACCTTTACCATCATCAGTCTGTCGATCCGGTTGGCCGAACACCTCAGTGCCAAAGTCGGTGTTGTCCCGAATTGAGTTGGGGCGTGATCGACAACGCGTGACGGCCTACGATGCTGCGATCGTGGGCCGGTACCGGCTTGGATTGACCCCGGAGATCTTCTTCATCAGGCGCCGCAGCGCGGTCGAATCCTGATAACCCACGGCTTCGGCGATTTGTTCGACGGTCATTCTGCTGGTCTCCAGCAGCACTCGGGCGCGTCTGAGTTTGATGCTCTGCACCAGCGAGACCGTACTTTTGCCCGTCGCGCGCTGGATGCGGCGCGAGAGTGTCCGCTCGGACATGCCGTATTCCTGCGCCAGTGCCGTGATCGAGGGCGGATTCGGAAGTGACGCCTCGATCCGTGTCGCCAACCGCGTCACCAGATCATTTCCGTTGGCGAGGACTTCCGCCACGATGAAGGGTGCCTGTGCCTGACGGCCATCGATCAGCAGCATCCGCGAGACCAGATCGGTCAGCGCACTGCCGCAGTGTTCGCGCAACAGATGCAGCATGAGGTCGGTTTGCGCGAACGCCGCACCGGCAGTTACCACGGGGCCGTCGGCGCAGACCATGCGGTCAGCGTCGACCATGCAATCCGGCGCTTGTTTCTTCAGGAACGGCGCAAGCCACCATGTGGTGGTGACGCGTCGTCCGCCGAGTAATCCGGCGGCATGCAGGAGGAAGACCGCCGAGCACGAGGCGGCGACACGGCCGCCGGAGGCCGCGTGGCGGGCGAGGCATGTCGCCGCGTGCATCGCATCGGCACAGGCCATGCGTTGCTCGACCGCCGCAGGTGAATTCAGGCCGAGGCCGGGCAGCACCCATGTCGAACGGTCGTCGCGAGGTCTTGCCGGCAACTTCGACGTTGTCAGGCTCAGCCCGCCCTGCAATTGCACGGGGCCGCCATCCACTGAACACACGCGCCATCGCGGTGGCGTCGCGCCGACACGTCCCGCCAACGCGCTGGCGGCGGCCAACATGTCGTGCGTGGCGGCGACACTGCTGCCATAGGCGCCCTCAAGCACCAGGACGGTGAAATCGTACATGGCGATTTAGTCCCTGAAGATGTCTAAACAGACGCTGTCATTCTTGCCGCGTACACGCTCAAATACAACGTCGTTCCGACGCACGCGATGTCACCGTGCTGCCGGATTGATTCGCAGGATTGGTCGCTCGAACCCGCAGGAGTTGGCATGACGACAGCTCAGGACATGACACAGGACATAAAACAGGACGATGCGCTCGACGATTTCGATCGCCCCGACATCACCCTTCAGGGGATCACCAAGCGGGTCTACGTGTCCGGCAAGGGCCCTGCGGTGATCGTGATGACGGAAATGCCTGGCATCAGCCCGCATGTCGCACGTTTCGCACGATGGGTTCGCGATGCGGGCTTCACCTTATACATGCCATCGCTGTTCGGGCGCGATGGTGCCGTGCCCGGTGCCGAAGAAGGCATCGCGGTGTTCAAACGGGCCTGCGTCAGCGCGGAATTCCGCGCTTTCGCTTCCAATGAATCGAGCCCGGTCACGCAGTGGCTGCGCGCGCTCGCACGTCATGCGCATGAGGCGTGTGGCGGCCCGGGTGTCGGTGCGATCGGCATGTGCTTCACCGGCAACTTTGCGCTGTCGATGATGCTGGAGTCTTCGCTGTTGGCACCGGTGATGTGCCAGCCGACGTTGCCCATGGACGACCCCGCAGGCATGAATGTGGCTGCGGAGGAACTGGTGGCGGTGCGTGAGCGTCTGGAACGCGAGGATCTGACGGTCATGGCCTATCGATTCGAAGGTGACCGGCACTGCAGGGCAGAGCGATTCGCAGCATTCGCCCACGCGCTCGGTCCGCGATTCATCGCGCGCGTGCTGCCCGACAGTGCCGCCAATCCCGACACGCCGCCGTTCTTCGACAAAGTGGTGGCGTCCCCACACAGCGTGATGACGGCGCATCTGATCGATGCGGCGGGCCAGCCGACGATCGTGGCGCGCGACGAGATCCTGTCGTTCTTGGCGGATCGGCTCGGCGTTGCGCCGGTCGATGCCAGGGAGGCGTGAGCGCATGTCGCATGTCTTGATCGTTCACGTCGTCGACGACTATTCGGCGTGGAAAACCATTTTCGATTCGGCTGCCGGGATCAGGAAAGAAGCCGGCGAACGCCACTATCAATTGTTCAGAGATGCGCACGACCCCGATCGTGTCGTTCATCTCTCGACTTGGACATCCGTCGACGACGCCTGTCGTTTCTTTGAATCCCCGCGATTGGTCCAGATCAGGAAAGAAGCCGGCGTGCATGCGCCGGAATTCCTCTATCTGGAATCGATCGAGGAAGGCACGCTTTGAGGCATCTGTCATGAAGATTCAATTCTGGTTTGAATTCGCCAGTACCTACTCGTATCTGACGGCGATGCGCATCGATGCGGTGGCATCGCGCGTCGGCGTCACCGTCGAGTGGCATCCGTTTCTGCTCGGCCCGATTTTCAGGCAGCAGGGTTGGACCGACTCCCCGTTCAATCTCTATCCCGCCAAGGGACATTACATGTGGCAGGACATGGCGCGGCAATGTCGGAAATACGGATTGCCGCTGACCATGCCCACCGTGTTTCCGCGCAACGGTCTGACTGCAGCGAGGATTGCGTGTCTTCATGCTGATGCGCCGTGGTTACCCGATTTCGTGCGGGCGATGTATCGCGCCAATTTCGTCCGTGACTGGGATATTTCCGAAGACGCGATCATCGCGCAGTGTCTGATCGATCTCGGGCAGCCTGCGGACGCGATCATGGCTGCAGCACGGTCCCCCGAAGCCAAGCAGGCGTTGATCGCTCAGACCGATGAAGCGATGCGCCTCGGCATGTTTGGTGCTCCCAGTTTCATCGCGGGCGGTGAACTGTTCTGGGGCGATGATCGTCTGGAGGATGCGCTCGCCCATTGCGTGGACAGGGCGAGCGCGGCGATGCCCGGATGAGCGGCTACCTGCAGGAGACGTCGCCAGACGCTACGCACAAACCGATCACGGCGCTGAGTCTGGCGAGAAAGAAACGCAACGGTGAGAAAATCACCATGCTCACCTGCTATGACGCGAGTTTCGCAGCGCTCATGAACCAGTGTGGTGTCGAGGTGCTGCTGGTCGGCGATTCCCTCGGCATGGTCTGCCAAGGGCACGCATCGACGCTTCCGGTGACGGTGGCCGACATCGAATATCACACGCGTTCAGTTGCACGCGGTAACGCGTCGGCGATGGTGCTGGCGGATCTGCCGTTCGGTTCGTTCTCGACACCTCAGGACGCCTTCATCAGTGCCGCGCAGTTGCTCCGTGCCGGTGCGCACGGGGTGAAGATCGAGGGCGGTGCGTGGCTGGCGGAGACCGTGCGGTTCCTCACCGAACGCGCCATTCCAGTCTGCGTGCATCTGGGGCTGACGCCACAGTCGATCCACCAGTTGGGCGGCTATCGGGTCCAGGGGCGGTCGATCGAAAGTGCGCAGCAGATGAAACAGGACGCCGTGACGCTGCAGTCGGCAGGGGCGGCCTTGGCGTTGCTGGAGGCGATTCCGGCGGCGCTTGGAAAAGAGATCACCGATGTGTTGACGATTCCCACCATAGGAATCGGAGCGGGGCCGGATTGCTCCGGCCAGGTGCTTGTGCTCCACGACATGCTGGATCTCTATCCCGGGACGAAGGCCAGATTCGTCCGTAATTTCATGCAGGGGCAGGCGAGTATTCAGGGCGCCTTTACTGCATACGTCGCCGCTGTGAAGGAGGGTTCGTTTCCGGCGGTGGAACACTGCTTCTAGGCTTGGCTGAGCAGGTGGAGAGCCTCGGGGCGGAACTCCGGGCGGCCTGAAATCGGGTCCAACCTGTTGATTCCAAAAGAATGAGTTCTGCAGGCGCAGCCCCTGTGTTGGTTGCCGGGCAGTCGCGCGGCCCGAGTGTGCCCCCGCCGCTTGTGTCTTCAGCCGCGCCCCTTGAACCCGCCGCGAACCACCCCATATCTGCCCGGTCCCGGGCTTCCGGGCGTTTTTTGCCCGCGGCTTTGGCACTCCCCAGGTGGGACTGCTAAAATCGCCGCCCTTTCTCCCATCAATCAACAACTTGCGAGGGTTCACATGAATCTCAAGCCGCTCTACGACCGTGTGGTCGTCAAGCCGATCGAAGCCGAAGAAGTCACCGCTGGCGGCATCTACATCCCTGACAACGCCAAAGAAAAGCCGACCAAGGGTGAAGTGCTGGCCGTGGGCGAAGGCAAGGCCCTGGACAATGGCAGCGTGCGCGCGCCGAAGGTCAAGGTTGGCGACAAAGTGATCTACGGCCAGTACGCCGGTTCGGCCTACAAGCACGAAGGCACCGAGTACAAGATCATCAAAGAAGACGACATTCTCGCGATCCTCGGCTGATCCGCCTTGGCGGTCATTCCGCCACGCGTTCGCTGACGTATTGATGTCGCAATGGCGGGCCAAGGCCCGCCCAACGAATCCACAACATTTTCTGGAGTTATTTCAATGGCTGCCAAAGATATCCGTTTCGGTGAAGACGCTCGCGCCCGCATGGTGCGCGGCGTCAACGTACTCGCCAATGCCGTCAAGGCCACCCTCGGTCCGAAGGGCCGCAACGTCGTGCTCGAGAAGAGCTTCGGCGCCCCGACCATCACCAAGGACGGCGTGTCCGTCGCCAAGGAAATCGAACTTGCCGACAAGTTCGAGAACATGGGCGCACAGATGGTGAAGGAAGTCGCTTCGCGCACCTCCGACAACGCCGGTGATGGCACCACCACCGCCACCGTGCTGGCCCAGGCGCTGATCCGCGAAGGCATGAAGGCCGTTGCTGCCGGCATGAACCCGATGGACCTCAAGCGCGGTATCGACAAGGCCGTTGTGGCCGCCACTGCCGAACTGAAGGCGATGAGCAAGCCGACCGCCGACGACAAGGCGATCGCCCAGGTCGGCACGATCTCGGCCAACTCCGACGAATCCATCGGCAACATCATTGCCGACGCGATGAAGAAGGTCGGCAAGGAAGGCGTGATCACCGTTGAAGAAGGCTCGGGCCTGGACAATGAACTCGACGTCGTCGAGGGCATGCAGTTCGACCGCGGCTACCTGTCGCCGTATTTCGTCAACAACCAGCAGTCGATGTCGGCCGAATTGGACGACCCGTTCATCCTCCTGCACGACAAGAAGATCTCGAACGTCCGCGACCTGCTGCCCGTGCTCGAAGGCGTCGCCAAGTCCGGCAAGCCGCTGCTGATCGTCGCTGAAGAAGTCGAAGGCGAAGCGCTGGCGACCCTCGTCGTCAACACCATTCGTGGCATCGTCAAGGTCTGCGCCGTGAAGGCCCCGGGCTTCGGCGACCGTCGCAAGGCGATGCTGGAAGACATGGCGATCCTCACCGGCGGTACCGTGATTTCGGAAGAAGTCGGTCTGTCACTGGAGAAGGCCACGATCAAAGATCTCGGCCGCGCCAAGAAGATCCAGGTTTCGAAAGAAAACACCACGATCATCGACGGTGCCGGCACCGGCGAAACGATCCAGGGCCGCATCAAGCAGATCAAGGCGCAGATCGAAGAAACCTCTTCGGACTACGACAAAGAGAAGCTGCAGGAACGCGTCGCCAAGCTTGCTGGCGGCGTTGCGGTGATCAAGGTCGGTGCCTCGACCGAAATCGAAATGAAGGAAAAGAAGGCCCGCGTCGAAGACGCCCTGCACGCGACCCGCGCTGCAGTGGAAGAGGGCATCGTCCCGGGCGGCGGCGTCGCGCTGATCCGCGCGCTGGCGGCGATCTCCGGTCTGAAGGGCATCAATGAAGACCAGAACCACGGCATCCAGATCGCGATGCGCGCGATGGAAGCCCCGCTGCGCGAGATCGTGACCAATGCCGGTGAAGAGCCGTCGGTCATCGTCAACGCAGTGAAGGAAGGCAAGGGCAACTACGGCTACAACGCGGCCACCGGCGAGTTCGTCGACATGGTTGAAGCCGGCATCCTGGATCCGACCAAGGTCACCCGCACCGCGCTGCAGAACGCGGCCTCGATCGCCGGTCTGATGATCACGACTGAAGCGATGGTCGCCGAAGCGCCGAAGAAAGACGAGCCGGCCGGTGGTGGCATGGGCGGCGGCGGGATGGGCGGCATGGGCGGCATGGATTTCTGATCCAGCGCTGCACCACGTGATGCATGTTTTGCAGAAACCCCGCCGAGAGGCGGGGTTTCTGTTTCTGCGGATCATCTTCCGCGGATCATCCCTAAACAATTGATCGGTTGGCGAAGCCGTCCCCACTCGGCACGCTCACGGCACTGCCCTCCGCCGAGAATGTGCTGACCTACTACCGGCGCCAGCTGGCCAAGTTCGTCTGGGCGCAGATGGAACAGCATCTGTGGGAAACGCCGACCGACTATGTGCCCCGGATCACCCGTGGTTTCAGTCTGCTGCGACCCATGGCTTTCAGTCTGCCTGCCGGCCAGGCGCCAAGGCCGTTTCGACAGATTGCATCGATGGCATTCGATGTGCTCTGGGTGATCGACCCGTAACAGGGGCAGACGACATTTCTGTCAATGATGTTGGCGCACGGCTTTCCGGTGTCTTCGTCACAAATACCATGGAAAAGATATTTTTTTTGCAGCGAAGAAATATCTCTCTGTGGGAAAAATATCTCTTGTTGGGAAAGATATCTCTTGGCATGCGGCTCTTGGACAATGGTCACGCTTTCCGCGCAATAAGGTCACCTAAGATGCCGCCCGCGCCGGGGCCGCTCGACCTCCGATGCGAACGTCCAGTCGAGTTTGCCGCAGTCGCGACGTGCCCCGACGCGTGCGCTTCTTTCGGCCCAACAAGGAAAGAAACACATGAAGGATTCCATCCGCAATACCGTGCGGCTGGTCGCCGCAACGGCGATGCTGGTCGCCGCGACCGCACACGCCCAGACCTGGTCGCAACTCAATGCATTGCCCGGCACCATGGAAGGCATGCCTCTGGTCAACAGCAACAATCCCGAAAGCGTGAGCCGCGAGGGTCTGTTGCTCGCGAGCGAGCCGATGCTGTCGGCCGATGCCGGCAAAGTCAGTCGCACGCTGTCCACCGGGACCCTCGATACCGTCTGCTCCAGCGGCGGCATGCGCGAGTTCGCTTTCTATATGCACCACCTGCTGGCGGCGCCGAGCGGTACCGATGCCCAGGTCGAACGCGTCTACGTGCTGATCGAGCCTGCGGGCGCCAGCGCGACGTTCAACGCCTACGGCGCCGCGATCTCGCAGCGCGACATCACTGTGCCGGCGGGCCAGACCACGCTCGATCCGGGCAAGAGTCCGAGCTATTCGGTGTCGCTGGCGTCGCTGACCGGTACATTGCCCAGTTGGGTGACCAGCAGCGCGAACGGTTCCGCGTTCATCAACGTCAGCGGTCAGTCCATTACCGGCACCTACGCGCTGGCCAGTCTGCGCGGGACCCAAGGCGCGTCGCTGGACGCGCGCATCAAGGTGCGTGCGACCTCGGGTTGCGTGAAAGTACGCGTCGTCGCAGCCTCGGCGGCGAATGGTTCGGTCGCGCTCGCCGATAATCTGGGCAAGCGGCTTTATGCTTGGGGAAACGTGGCTTCCACGTACAACACCTCGGGGCAGCAACTGGTCTTCGGCGGCGCGCCGTGCACCAGCCGTCAGCCGCAGAACACCAACGACAGCTACAACTGGATCGGCTGGGGTCGTTCGGCGGGCATCTATCGCTACGAGCGTTGGGCCGGGACCAATGTCGTCTCGCTGACCAGCAGCACTCAGAATTTCGGCTACAAATTCCTGGCAGCACCGTCGAATCTGATCAACACCACCAGCACCGGTACCACGACGCCTACCGGCGCCTGCAATCCGACCACCGCCGATCCGTCACCGTCGAGCAATGCCCAGCGTTCGCCCGCGCTGCGTCACTACACGACAAACACGTCCGGTGCGACCGGAGGCCGCGACAGCGACCCTTGGACCACCGCCAACTACGGTGCCGAATATCTGATGACCCATCGGGTCACCAATAACAGCGGCGCCTGCATCACCGCGCGTCTACAGATCACCATGTATCCGGCGCAACAGCAGTGCGCGACCTACAGCGCAGGCGCGGCGACACGCCATTGGGATGGCGCCGTCAAGGTCACCCAGAACGGCGTGCTCCAGCCGATCGTGCGTAACTATGTGAAGTGCAACGATTCACCGGGGTCGACCAATCCGAACATCCCGGCTGCGCGGGTGCCGGTCAGCACCATCGCTTCGAAGGTGATGATTCCGGGCGAACAGGTCACCTGGTTGGTGCAGGGCTTCGTGCCCGGCCTGATCTCCGCCCCCGGCGCGTTCCTGGTGAATTCGGCACCGGCGACGTGTCCGTGATCCGGTTCGACTGAGCCTTCCGGTCATATCGAATCCGACATCGCGATGTCGGCGCAAGACCCCGCAGAAATGCGGGGTCTTTCGTTTTCAGGATATGCGGGGGATCATCGGCGGTCGCCCAATCTCAGCGAGATCCGTATGTCCGCAGCCAACGATTCCCGCGCCAAGACCGATGTCCTGATCCTCGGCGGTGGCCACAACGGCCTTGTCTGCGCGGCTTATCTTGCTGCGGCCGGGTTGTCGGTGCGGGTGCTGGAGCGGCGCAAGATCGTCGGTGGCGCGGCGGTGACCGAGGAATTCCATCCGGGGTTCCGCAACTCGGTCGCGAGTTATACGGTGAGTCTGCTCAATCCGAAAGTGATCCGCGACCTGCGCTTGCAGGCGCATGGGCTGCGGGTGGTCGAGCGGCCCTATTCGAACTTCCTGCCGCTGGCCGAGGGACAGTCGTTCCGCCTTGGCGGTGAGCACGGCGCTGCTGAGATCGCGCGCTGGTCGAAGCGCGATGCCGAACAATTGCCGAAGTATTACGCGATGCTCGATCGTGTGGTCTTGGTGCTGCGCGAACTGATGCAGCGCGCGCCACCGAACGTGTCGGACCGCTTCGTACTGGCCGATTGGCTGGCCTCGTTCTCGGTCGCGAAACAGCTGAAAACCTTGGACATGGCCGCGCGACGCGATCTGCTGGATCTGTTCGCGAAATCTGCGGGCGATCTGCTCGACGGCTGGTTCGAGAGCGAACCGCTCAAAGCCGCGCTGGGCTGGGATTCGGTGGTCGGCAATTTCGCCAGCCCGTACACGCCGGGCTCGGCTTACGTGTTGCTGCATCACGTGTTCGGCGAAGTGAACGGCAAGACCGGCGCCTGGGGGCACGCCATCGGCGGTATGGGCGCGATCACCCAGGCGATGGAGAAGGAATGCGTCGCGCGCGGCGTGCGCATCGATACCGATGCCGAGGTCGCGCAGGTGCTGGTGAACGGTGGCCGTGCGGTGGGTGTCGCCCTGGTCGACGGCACCGAATTGCTCGCCGAGCGGGTGGTGTCGAACGTCAATCCGAAGCTGCTGTACCAGCGTCTGGTGCCGCGCAGTGCGCTGGACGACGACACCGCCGAGCGCATCGCGCGCTATCGCTGTGGCTCAGCCACGTTCCGGATGAATGTCGCGCTGAGCGAGCTGCCGGATTTCGCCGCCGCACCGGGTACGCATCTGCAGGCTCACCATCAGAGCGGCATCCTGATCGGGCCGTCGCTGCGCTACTTCGAGCAGGCGTATTTCGATGCCAAATCGAAAGAACACAACGCCGGTTGGGCGCGGAAGCCCATCGTCGAATTGGTGATCTCTTCGACCCTCGATGACACTCTAGCGCCGCCCGGGCAGCATGTCGCCAGTCTGTTCTGCCAGCACGTGCATCCTGAAGTCGACGGTGGCTGGGACGCACATCGCGAGACCGTCGCGAACCTGATGATCGATACCGTGGATGCCTGGGCGCCGAATTTCCGGCGCAGCGTGTTGGGCTATCAGGCGCTTTCACCTCTGGACCTGGAGCGCACGTTCGGCCTGATCGGTGGCGACATTTTCCACGGTGCGCTCGGGCCGGATCAACTGTTCTCTGCTAGGCCGCTGCTGGGCCAAGGGAACTACCGTGGCGCGATTCCCGGTCTTTATCTCTGTGGTTCGGGCACGCATCCGGGCGGCGGCGTTACCGGGTTGCCCGGTCGCAATGCTGCGCGTGAAATCCTGCGCGATGCTGGACGAGGCCCTCGGCCGGACTGAGTCATCATGACGACGACACCGCGGCGTACTGAGCCATGCGCAGAATCGCGTTCCTTGTCACTTGAGTCCGTGTCACTTGAGTCCGGATCGCTAGAGTCCGGATCGCTAGAGTCCGGGGCCCGTCATATGCCGTGATATTTGCCTTGCCACGGCCGATAGCGTTCGCGCAGTTGCGCGATATCGGCCTGCATGTTCTCGCTCGTGTGGAAGACAGGCATCACGCCGATCACTTTGTCCGGGTAATGCAGATACACCGGCACGATCGGCACATTCGCGCCGTGTGCGATCTTCCAGAATCCGATCCGCCAGCGTGCGACCTGTTTGCGCGTGCCTTCCGGCGCGATTCCAATCCAGCAGGGGGCGTCCTGCTGGAGCAGTCGAACACTCTGCTGGAGCATGGTGTCGCCGATGGCGGCGACCGCCGGGATGCCGCCATAACGTCGCAGGATGAAACTGAGCACCGGAATCTTGAACAGCACTTCCTTGCCCAGAATGCGCACATCCAGGCCCATCGCCGTGGCGGCGAAGTAAATCCAGATGCCATCCCAGTTGGAAGAGTGCGGCGCTGCGATCAGCACCGCCTTGGGCAGATCCGGGAGTTCACCACGCATCTGCCATCCGCCGGCCAGTAGCACCCAGGTGGCGACCTTGCGCTCCCACGCGCGGGTTCTGGCGCGCGGCGCCTGCGGCGGCACCGGCAAGATGATCCGTGCGTCTGTGGGCGTTTCGGGATGGGTGGCGTGTGTCAACAGCGGCTCCGGTGCAGGCGCGGCAAAGATGGCGACCTTACGTCATTCTGTTCGAGTAAATCGTCGGTCGTCAGAAGTTCGTACAGACCCGCCATTTCAGCAAAATCATGGGCTTGGCTGCGAATCTCGCTTGAAGTGCATGGCAGCTGCGGCCGAATCGGAGCCAATAGCCTGTTTGGATGCAAAAACTTTCGATTTTTTCCGGAGCGCAGGAGTTCCTGAACTCGCCAGTATTTTTTTGCAGTGCAGCGTGCGTTGAAATAACGCTTCCTTCACGATGCTCGCGCATCCCGACGTGGGGGAGGGAGCAAGCCCGTTACCGGTTCGACCGGGGCGGGCTTTTTTAATGCCTGCGTGATGATCTGTGTGTTGCTTCGTCCGTATCGCCGCAGCGGGATGCCAGAATCGTCGGATGAGTGAAGTTTCCGAGATTGTTTCCCCTGCCGTTGCCGCATATGCCGGCCGTGCGCTGATGCGATTGCGCGCGGCGCTTCCAGCACTGCCTGACGATGACGCGACCGCTGAGCGCGTGCTTGCGTTGGCGCGTGTGAGCGATTTCGCCATCGATGTCTGCCTGCGGCAGCCTGCGCTGTTGCCCGGGCTGCTCGCGGATGATGGCGCCGTGCCGTCATCGCTGCCCGGGCTCGATACCGGCAACCGAACCGATTGGCCGATGCTGCTGCGTCGCTTCCGTCATGCGGAGTCGGTCCGTTTGATCTGGCGCGACGTGCATGGCCTCGACACGCTCGACCAGACCTTGGCCGGAACCACGCGCCTCGCGGAGGTCTGTCTGCAGGGGGCATTGACGGCGCTGGAGCACGAGTTCGTGCAACGGTTCGGCACGGTCCGCGACATCGACGGCAATCCTGTGCGGCTGGTGGTGTTCGCTTTGGGCAAGCTCGGCGGCGGCGAACTGAATTTCAGTTCCGACGTCGATCTGGTCTATGCCTACGACTCCGACGGCGACTCCGACGGCGCCCGCCCGCTTGCGGCGGAAGATTATTTCGCGCGGCTCGGTCAGCAACTGGCCAAGCTGCTGGACGAGACCACCGCTGAAGGGTTCTGCCATCGCGTCGACCTGCGTCTGCGCCCGTTCGGCAGCGCTGGACGGATCGCGCTGTCGTTTTCGGCGATGGAGCAATATTTCCAGCGCGAAGGGCGCGACTGGGAGCGCTACGCCTGGCAGAAGGCGCGCACCGTCGCCGGTGACTTCGAGGCCGGCGCACGGTTTCTCGATACATTGCGGCCGTTCGTCTATCGACGTTATCTCGACTACGGCGCGCTGGACGGATTGCGCGAGATGAAGGCGAGCATTGCTGCAGAAGTCGCGCGCAAGGATATGGCCGACGACATCAAGCGCGGCCCGGGTGGAATCCGCGAGATCGAATTCCTCGCGCAGGCGCTGCAGTTGATTCGCGGTGGGCGCGAGTCTGCCTTGCGTGAACGGCGTTTGCAGCCGGCGCTGCGTGCGCTGTGCGAGGCGCGGCACTTGGACGAAGAGGCCACGGCCGCGCTGATCGATGCGTATCGTTTTCTGCGCCTGCTCGAAAACCGGCTGCAAATGCTGCGGGATGCACAGACGCAAAGGCTGCCGGAGGATCCGCTGGAGCGCATGCGGATCGCGCAAGGTCTCGGCGAACCCGACTGGGAGGCGCTGTATCGCCGACTGCAGATGCATCGCGAGCGCGTGAGCCAGGAATTCGACGTCTTGCTTGCCCCCCAAGAACACGCGGTGCAGCCTGGCGCGTTGGTCGCGTACTGGCGGAAGCTTCGTGACACCGGACGTGACGATGGCGGGAGAGGCAGTAGCGGTCGCACTGCAGACGCGGCCGGTGATACCGATGTCCTGATCGAAGCCGGCTTCGAGCAGAGCGGCGAGGTCGATCGGATGCTGCACGACTTTGTCCGAGCGCCGGGAGTCCGCGATCTCTCCAACGCCGCGCGCGTGCGGCTCGACCGGCTGATGCCGGTGCTGCTCGCCGACATCGCCGTCTCCGCGCAGCCGTTGCTCGCCTTGCGTCGGTTGCTGGCAGTGCTGCACGCGATCCTGCGTCGCGCCAGCTACCTCGCATTGCTCGACGAACAGCCTGCGGCGCTGTCGCGTCTGGTCGATGTGCTCGCGCGGAGCGCTTTGCTTGGAGATCGACTTGCCGCGCATCCGCTGCTGCTCGATGAGTTGCTGGACCGCCGTGTCGCTGGCCCGCTCCCGGAGCCTGAGGAATTCACGGCGACCTGCGCGGCCGCATTGCGGCAGGACGACTCGGAGGCCGTGCTCCTTGCACTGAACGAAATGCGCCAGGCACTGAGTTTCCGCATCGCACTGGCGACGCTGGATCGTCGCGTGGAAGGCGAGGTGAGTGCACGTCTGCTCGCAGCGCTTGCCGATGCGATGCTGGATGCGGTCTATCGGCTCGCTGTGCGCGAACTCGAAGCGCAGCATGGCGGTATCGCCGGCATGCAGTTCGCGATCTTGGGGTATGGCAGTCTCGGCGGTCGCGAGCTTGGTTTTGGTTCCGACCTCGATCTCGTGTTTGTCTACGACGCGCCGCCTGACGTGGTGTCGGAGGGTGCCCGTGCGCTGGATGCGTCGCGTTGGGCGGCCCGACTCGCGCAGAAAGTCGTTTCGCTGCTCGGTGCTCCCACGGGCGCTGGGCGGCTGTACGAGGTGGACGTGCGTCTGCGCCCAGACGGTGCCAAAGGCTTGCTGGTTTCGACCATCGCCAGCTACGAGGACTACCAGCGTCATCGTGCCTGGACCTGGGAGCATCAGGCGCTGGTGCGCGCACGCGCGGTGGCGGGCGATGCCGCGCTGTGCGCCGTGTTCGAAAGCGTGCGCACGCAAACGCTCACGCAGGCACGGGATGGCGGGAAGCTGCGTGGCGATGTGATTTCGATGCGTGCGCGGATGCGTGCGGAACTCGATCGCTCTGTCGGCGGGGCGGGCGATCTGCAGCAGTTTGATCTGAAGCAAGGTGATGGCGGTCTTGTGGATCTGGAATTCCTGCTGCAGTACCTCGTGCTGCGCGAGTCGACACGGCATGCCGCGTTGCTCGCTCCCCGTGAAACGCCGGGATTGATCGATGCGCTCCACGCGGTAGGCCCGTTCTCTGTCGCAACGGCCGATGCGCTGCATGCCGCGCATGCGACGTTGCTGCAGGCAGGGCTCGAGTGCACGCTGGACCGGCGCATACGTATGGTGCGGCTGGATGTCGACATCGCGCGCGCGCGCGAATCGGTTCGCGCCGCGATGGAAGACTTCGGTCTTTCGCACGATTGAAGGCTGGATTCCATGCGGAATGCATTCGGATTCACGGAATTCCGGCTGCGAATGAACGGCATCACCTCGAATCATCGTGATGAGTGTCGATTCTGAATGCCGGTTATGGTTTGTCCCGGCATGCGCGGTATGCTCATGAACAGGCGAATATCGCCATCCGGTCCAACCAATATCAGGAGAACATCAATGGCAAAGATCAATATTTTGCAGACCGACGAGCTCGTCAGCGACGCGAAAGTCGTGCTTGAAGACGTCGAAGCGTTGCTCGACGAAGCCGCCAGCGCCACCGGCGAGCGTGCGCAGGCATTGCGCGCCCGTGCCAGCGAAGCCCTCGGTCGCGCGAAGCAGCGTCTGAGCGATGCCCAGTCGGCCGTGGCATCGAATACCCGTGCCGCTGCACGCGCCACCGACGACCTCGTCCATGAACACCCGTGGGGCGCGATCGGCGTTGCAGCAGGCGTCGGTTTTCTCGTCGGCCTGCTCGTTTCGCGACGCTGATCCGTCGTGGCGAAGACATCGCCGCTCGACGCCGTGCGTCGTCTGTCCGCGGCAACAGTCAATCTGCTGTTGGCGCGGGCCGAGTTCGCGACGCTCGAACTTGCGCAAGCGCGCACACAGCTGATCCGTTGGGTCGCGTTGGCGCTGTTGGGTATGGCGTTGGCGCTGCTCGCGTTGGTCGTGGGATCGGTGTTGCTGGTGATCGTGCTGTGGCCACGTTACGAATGGGCGACGCTGGTGGTACTGACCTTGGTGTACGCGATTGCGGCAGTGCTGGTGCTGCGCAGATTGATGCGCGAGGTCGCTTCCGCGCCGCCGGTGTTGTCGGAGACACTGCATGAGCTGTCGAACGATCGCGATGTGTTCGTCGGTCGCCGGACCGACTCAGCCGATGACCAGGAGCTGGTGAAATGAGCCACAGCGACAGGAATCGGGAATTGCGCATGGAGATGCTGCGCATGCGTGCGTCGCTGGAGCGGGCCGAAGTGGCCGCGTCGGTGCGCGAGCTGCGCGGCAGCACCGATCGGCTGCGTTCCATTGCGAATGCAGCCGGCAGCGTCGGTGCGGCAGTGGCGGGGCGCAGTGGCTGGGTCGGTCTGTTGGCCAGTACGGTCACTGGTCGACCCTGGTTGGCCGCGCTGGCATTGGGTGCGGTGCGTTCCTTGAAGCGGAGACCTTTATTGTCTGCGGTCGTGGTGGCAGCCGTCGTCGCCGGTATTCGATTCGCGAAAGGGTCGGCGTCTCCACCCTCCGGGCCAGAGCCTCCATCCGCAGGTTGAGGCTCGATTCTCTCTGCCGGATCACGCGGGCAGCGATGCCGTTACCGCAGTACGTCGCCGAGGCGCTCGCGGACGATGTCCGCGACTCTCGCGGTTTCTCGAAGCGGTTCCACCTCGTAAGCATCGAGCCGAGTATCCATGGCGCGGATCCGGCCGCTGGCGAGCAGGGTGTCGATGAATCTGCGCGGCCGCCCGCGGACCCGGCCGGGGTCGAAGACGAACACCGGCACGCGTGTGGCGCAGGCTTCGGTGATCATATTGACCGAATCCGGCGAGACCACGATCCGGTCCGCCCAGGCGAGCAGGCCGGCATAAGGGTTGGGCCCGTCTTTTTCGCTGCGCCAGACCACGCCCGGTGTGTCGTCATAACGGTGCTTCAGCGCGTCCCGCAGTTCTTTCGGCGTACGTCGTGAGGTGGTGAGCAGAACGCTGCCGCCCTCGCGAGCCAGTACGACTTCCAGTTTGGAGGCCAGCACTTCGAAGCCCATCCGGTCGAAGCGGGCGTGGTGCGACCTGCCGCCCAGCAGGATGGCGTTGATCGGTCGAGGCAGATCCGCGAAGGCGGTGAATTCAGTCCGAGCCCGTGCCAGCCAGCCGTCGTCCACCGGATGCAGGCTGCCGAGCACCGGAATCACGTTCGATCCGCGCAAGCGGTCATGCTCGGGGACGATCACGAGATCCCAATGCGATGGATCGAGCCTTGGATCGAGGATCTGCACGCTCTTCGCGCCGCGTTCGCGCAGCAGTCGGGTGGCGAGCGCGGCCTGCCGGCCGCAGCCGACCGCGACAGTGGGCGGTGTTTCGAGCAGATCGGAGAATGCATTGCCGTATGCCCGTTCGGCACCCGGCCAGCGTCTTGGCGCTGCCCAACGCCACGGAGAACGTGGTTCCAGCGTCAGCGAGATATCGCCGCCGCCGAGCGCTGCGACGAGTGCATCCGCCTGACGCGCGTTGCCGGCACGGCCATCGCTGAGAGCACAAATATGTCGCGAATTGTTTTTTATTCCGCTCATTGTTCTGAATTTGACTCGATTCGTTCTCGCCGTGCGGCTGCGACTTGTCCGCGCGGACTCTACACTGGCCATTCGCCATCATCTTCACATGCTTGGGATACTTGAACCGATGCCTTCGCCGCTGACCGATTCCGCTCTTGATCAACTTTTCCGCACCGCCCGCACCTACAACGCCTTTTCCGGTGAGATCGATGACGCGACGCTACGCAGCCTCTACGATCTGCTCAAGTGGGGCCCAACCGCTGCAAATGCCTGTCCCGCCCGCTTCGTCTTCGTGCGATCGCCGGAAGCCAAGGCCAAGCTCGCACCAGCTCTTGACGCAGGCAATCGCGACAAGACACTCGCCGCGCCAGTGACCGTGATCGTCGGTCACGACATGGCGTTCTATGACAAGTTGCCGGTGTTATTCCCGCATGTCGATGCGCGCCCGTGGTTCGCGGGCAAGCCGGAATCCGCGTTGGAAACCGTCGCGCTGCGTAACGGCAGCCTGCAAGGGGCCTATCTGATCCTGGCGGCTCGATCGCTGGGTCTGGATACAGGTCCGATGTCCGGCTTCAACAACGTCATGCTCGATGAGGCTTTTTTCGCAGGCACCTCGATCCGCTCCAATTTTCTGGTGAACCTCGGTCACGGTGACCCTGCTTCCCTCTACCCCCGTTCGCCGCGACTGGGTTTCGATGAAGCTTGCCGCATCGAGTGACAGGTGCACCTTCGCGCAACTTTCGCTGCTGATTTCCCCTCTTTGACGTGTCTCACAACAGGAGTGTTCCGATGAAACGTTTCCAGACCATGCTTGCCACCGCTGTACTCGCGCTTGTGTCCACCACCGCATTTGCTGCGCCGCTGACCTACAAGATCGACGCCAATCACACCGATGTGATCGCGACCTGGAGCCATTTCGGCTTCTCGAACCCGATCGCGCATTTCGGCAAGGTCGACGGCAATATCGTGTACGACCCGGCGAAGGTCGGCGATTCCAAGGTCGAAGTCACCATCCCGCTGTCGGGCCTGAACGCCCATTACGACGCCTTCGACGAGCATCTGCGCAGCGCCGATTTCTTCGACGCCGAAAAATTCCCGAGCGTCACCTTCAAGAGCACCTCGGTGAAGGCGGCCGGCAAGGACAAGCTCAAGGTCACCGGCGACCTGACCATCAAGGGCATCACCAAGCCGGTGGTGCTGGACGTGACCATCAACAAGATCGGCGTCCAGCCGATGGCCAAACGCGAAGCCGCTGGCTTCAGCGCGACCGCCACGGTCAAACGCACCGATTTCGGTCTGGGCCTCTATGCGCCAAACGTCAGTGACGAAGTCAAGCTGACGATCACCACCGAAGCGATTGTGCCCAAGCCGGCCGAGTAAGCGGTCGCATCACTGGCCGGATGGCCTGCCGGGCAAGCGCCCGGCCACTTGAATCACGCTTTTTTGCCTAGTCCGAGCGCGACCTGACGGTCGCGCTCTTCCCAGACTGTTGCCGTGAAAACCACGGCAACGCATTCAGAGACCTTATTCGCCATGAGCAAGCAGATCGAAATCGTGTTCCATTCGGGCTACGGCCATACACGTAAAGTCGCTGAAGCGGTTGCTGCCGGGAGCGGCGGTGCGCTGCTGGAAATCAGCCAGGACGGTGAGCTGCCGGAGGGCGGTTGGGAGCGGCTTGCCGCTGCCGATGCGATCATCTTCGGTTCCCCCACCTATATGGGAACCGTGAGCTGGCAGTTCAAGAAATTCGCCGACGCCTCGTCAAAGCCGTGGTTCGGCCAGCAGTGGAAAGACAAGCTCGCCGCTGCGTTCACCAATTCCGCTTCGATGAATGGCGACAAGCTGTCGACGCTGCACTATTTCTTCACCCTGTCGCAGCAACACAGCATGCTCTGGGTCGGGACCGGGATGATGCCGAGCAACCGCAAAGACTCCACACGCAATGACATCAATTACGTTGCGTCGTCGTCTGGCCTGATGACCACAACGCCGTCCGACGCATCGGTCGATGAAATGGTCCCGGGCGATCTCGAGACGGCGCGATTGTTCGGCGAACGTGTCGCCGCGACGCTGTCGCGATTGGCCTGACGGGCGGAGCGATTGCCCGGCCTTGGGATATCGGTGTCCCGGGCCGGGTGGGTGGACGTTGCCCGGCATCGCTGCCGTGTACCACGTGATGTCTGGGTTAAACTTCGCGTCTCACGCAATGACGACCCGACCATGACCGCTTCCCAGCCCAGCCAAGCCAATGCCCAGCAACGCTACGATGTGCATCGCGCCGACCTGCCGCTGAGCTGTCCGACAGCCTCGATGGCGCTGTGGAATTCGCATCCGCGCGTGTATCTGCCGATCGAGGCCGAGGGTGGGACGTCCACTTGCCCGTACTGCGGCGCTGTCTACCATCTCGTCGACTGACGACGCATCGTCCGCGGTTTCGGGCGCTGAACCGGTGCCGCGTCGTCTGACCGTGGTGCAACTGCTGCCGGCGCTGCATTCGGGCGGCGTCGAGCGGTCCACGCTTGAAATCGCCGATGCTTTGGTGCGTGCGGGTCATCGCGCGATCGTGGTCTCCGCAGGTGGGCGGCTGGTGCTGCAGCTCGAAGCCAGTGGGGCCGAGCACATCACCCTCGATATCGGGCGCAAATCACTGCTGACGTTCCTGCAGGTGCGCCGTTTGCGCCGGCTGTTCGTCGACTGTCGCGCCGATATCGTCCATGCGCGTTCACGATTGCCGGCATGGGTTGCCTGGTTTGCGCTGCGCGGGATGTCGATATCTCGATCGGAACGCGCGTCGAAGCCACACTTCGTCACTACCGTGCACGGCCTGAACTCACCCTCGCGCTACAGCGCGATCATGACCCGTGGTGAGCGGGTGATCTGTGTCTCCGATACCGTCCGCGACTACGTGCTCCGCCATTACCCGCACACCGCTGCCGAGCTATTGCGGGTGATTCCGCGCGGAATCGATCCCGCCGCGTTTCCGCAGCGATCATGGCCCGACAGTGAGGCGCGAGCGCACGTCGCAGCCCTGCATCCCGCGCTGGGCGGTGACGGTCCGTTGTTGCTGCTGCCCGGTCGCGGCACGCGGCTCAAGGGACATGCCGATGCGTTGACGCTGCTCGGCCATCTTCGCGATGGCGGCGTGGATGCACGGCTATGGATGCCGGGTGCGCGCGAATCTGGGCGCGAAGCCTACGTTGCGGAGCTTGAGGCCGAAGCCGCGCGCAGAGGTTTCGCTCATGCGCTGGCAATCACGCCGCCCACGCACGCCATCGTCGAGGCCTATGCCGCATCGGATCTGGTGCTGCAGGTGTCACGCAAGCCGGAGTCGTTCGGGCGCACCGTGATCGAAGCGCTGTCGGTGGGACGTCCGGTGGTGGGTTGGGCGCACGGCGGTGTCGGCGAACTGTTGCGCGAACTGCTGCCGGCCGGTGCAGTGATGCCGTTCGATACCGGTGCGCTGCATCGCGCTGCGCTCGACCTGCTTGCGCATGCGCCAAGGGTTCCCGTTACGATGCCTCTCTCGCTGCAACGCTATTCGCTGGCGGCAATGCAGGCTGCGACTTTGGCGTGCTATCAGGAATTTTTTCAGGAACCGCTCCAAGAACCGCTCCAGGAATCGACTCGGGAATGACGCATCCATCGACCCACGACGCTGCGACCGCGCCTGCCGGCTGGCGATGGGCGCCCTTCTGGGTGCTTGCCTATGTTGCGCTGTGGCCGGTGCCCGGCGTTGCAGAAGGCGTGATGGTGCTGGGTGCGCTGGTTGCGATCGGACGACTGCTGTTCGTGCGTTTTCGTGGCGGCAGCGCCTTGCTCAGCCCGCAGGCCTGGGCACTGACCAGCGTGCTGTTCTTTGCGTACTGGATGCCGGAAGTGTTGGCGTCGTTCGATGCGATCGACCGTGCGCTCGCTTTTGGCGAAGTCGCCACCGATCTGCGCTATCTCCCATTTCTGTGGCTGGCGGCTTCGGCTGTCGCGGATGCGCGCGGACGCAGGATCACCTTTGTTGGCATCGCCGTGATTGTCGGTGTGTGGACACTCGATGCGCTGATCCAGGCGGTGAGTGGTGGCAGTCCGCTGTTCTCTGGCCTGGATGCAGCGAAGCTCGTGATCAGCGGCCACCGCTTCTGCAATGCCAACGATTACGTGCTGCTCGACCGCCTCAGCGGAGTTCTGGGCCCGTGCAACCTAAAGCTGGGCGTGATCTTCGCCAGCCTGTCGCCATTCGCGCTGTATGCAGCAGGCCGCAAATTTGGTCAGTTGGGCTGGTTGCTGGCCGCGATCCTCGTCGGCTGCGTGATCGTGCTGGCCGGGTCGCGCGCTTCGTGGATCACCTATGCACTGGTCCTGCTGTTGTCGGGCTGGCGATTGCTCGGTTGGAAGCGGCTGTTCGGCGTATTTGCGATGGGTGCTGTCCTGTTGCTTGCGCTGAGTTTCGTCTCGCCACAGGTCAGGGAACGGATCGAGCGCACGACACAGGTGCTGACGGCAGACAGAGTCGGCGTCGATAGTGCGCTATCGGGGCGTGGCCGCATCTGGAGTGCGGCGTGGTGCATGGTCAAATACCACCCCCTCAACGGCGTCGGCCCACGAGGTTTCCGCGAAGCCTTTCCGGACTGTGACCCTGAGCCGTATGTGGTCGCTGCCTGGGGCACGGGCCCGGCATTCCATGCGCATCAGCTGGTGCTGGAGATCCTCAGCGAAACCGGAATCATCGGTCTGCTGTTGTGGTTGGCCGGTGCGGCGATGGCCCGTCGCGCCTGGCGATATGCCGAGCCTGCCGCGCGAGAAGCGGCTTATCCGGCGATGTTGGCGCTGGCGGTCACCGTGTTTCCGTTCAACACGCATCTCGCGTTCTATTCGACATTCTGGGGCGGCGTGACACTGCTGCTTGCGGCGTTGTATGCCGGCAGTCTGTTGGGTCGCGAAACGGCTGTTCAAGTGACTGCCTCGCATTGAAGACGCGCTCGTGTCCTTGTCCGATTTCGTGACCTATGGCGCTGCTGTTCGGGAATTCCGCTATCACAGGTTGCGTCCGGTGTTCGCAACGAACGCGATCAAACTGCATCGATCATCGACGAAAGGCAGGGGCGCGCCCTATATATGGATCGATGCGCCCTGGCGTTTGTATCGCCGTGACACATTCATCATCGCGTCGGCATCGTATCCGGATATCCATCAACCCGGTCATCGTGGCCGGGAACGTGCGTGGTTGAAAACTGCATCGGGCGCGTTCCCCGGAGGATATTTTCTGTCGCTGCGCCTCATGCACTGTCGCCGGTTCGCTGTCTTCGCGTTCTCGGATGGCTGGAGGATCCAGACACCCGCCGATGCATGCGTGGCCGATGAGTCCTCTTGGTATGACGACTGGTACGCGCGGGGCTATTCCGATAGCCGGTCGTAGACCGAACTGCCATCCGGTTGTCGTTTGAAGCGTCGGTGGATCCAGAGATATTGCTCCGGTGCATCTCGGGCCATGGTTTCGATGGCGCTGATGACCCGTACCGTATCGGCACCGGCGTCCTTCGAGGGGAAGTCGTCGAATGCGGGCCACAGCTGCAGTGTGTACCCACCATCATCGCGGCGAGCGTGTTGGAACATCACCACTGCAGCGCCTGACAGCCGCGCCAACTGATGGGTGGATGTGAGGCTTTTTGCCGGTTGGCCGAAAAACGGCACGAAGACGCTGTCGCCTTTGCTTGGGTCCTGGTCCGGCGCGTACCACAACAGGCCGCCGCGCTTGAGATGCTTCACCACGCCGCGCACATCATCTTTCGCGAACATGGCTGCGGCGTAGCGCGAACGTCCGCGCAGAACCGCCCATTCCATCGCAGGTTGTGCGTAGGGGCGATACATGCCGGCCAGAGGCATGAAATCGCAGGCCAATCGGCCGCAGATTTCCAGCGTGGTGAAATGACCCGAGACCACGATCACGCCGCGACCATCCGCGCGCGCCGCTTCGATGTGTTCGATGCCTTCGATGACGAGGCCGCGTCGTTGCGGTGCGACCGAGCCCCACCAGGCGCTACCGAATTCAAAGATTGCGATGCCCAGCGCCGCGAAATGCTGGCGCAGCCGTTCTGCGCGGGCCTGTGCGCTCAGCTCAGGAAAGCACAGGGCCAGATTGCGCTCGGCGATTCGACGCCGTTTGCGCAGGACGCGCAGCAGCACCGCGCCGAACAACCGGCCCAGGACGCGTTGCAGTCGCCATGGCAGACGAGCAAGCAATGCCATCGCACCGATACCGAGCCAAGTCGGCCAATGTCGGGGTGAGCGTGGTGCCGGGGCGTGGAAATCAAAAGGCATGCGCCATTGTAGGCGGTGAGTGGCGGGTGGGAAAAAGCGGCTGTCGCCCTGACCTGCACAGAGAGCGAGGGAGAGAACCGCACAGCGCGCCAGGCGGTACAAGGGCTGACAGCGCCTCGGCCCGCTCTGCCCGAATCGCCATTATCATGTCGACATGCGGGCCGGAATCTTCGAGCGTCTGATCGAGAACACCCTGCGCGGCCTGTATTCGGCGGCGTTGTATCTGCTGCTGCCTGTGACCGTCTACCACCTGATCTGGCGGGGTTTCCGCCAGCGCGCTTATCTGCTGCGCTGGAGCGAGCGCTATGCGCGTTACGCGGATCGCGCTGCCGAGCGCGCCGACGAGCACATCTGGGTGCATGCGGTATCTGTCGGCGAGGTCAATGCCGCAGCGCCGCTGGTGAATGCACTTCTGCGCGACCATCCGCAGCAACGTGTGCTGGTCACCACCATCACGCCAACCGGCTCCGAGCGGGTGGCCACGTTGTGGGGCGAACGCGTCGCGCACGTCTATCTGCCTTACGACCTCACCGGTGCCGTGGCGCGTTTTCTTCGCCGATTCCGGCCGAGGATCGCACTGATCGTTGAAACAGAACTTTGGCCGAACCTGCTCTTCGGCTGCCGTGATCACGGCGTTCCCGCTTATCTTGTCAACGCCCGTCTTTCGGAACGATCGTTGCGCGGCTATCGCGTGCTGCGACCATTGGTGGCCCGCGCACTGTCGACCATGCATCGGGTCGCCGCGCAGTCGGAGGCGGACGGCGTGCGCTTCATCCGCCTCGGCGCAACAGCGGAGCAAGTCGTTGTCTGTGGCAATCTCAAGTTCGACACCCGCGTCGATCCGGAGACTGAAACGTTCGCGCGCATTTTCCGTGAGCGGAATGCTGGGAGGCCTGTGTGGATTGCCGCCAGCACGCACCCCGACGAAGAGTCGGCAGTGTTGGCGATCGATCAACGCTTGCGTTCGCGCTGGCCGAATCTGCTGATGTTATGGGCGCCCCGGCACCCGGAGCGTTTTCGGCCGGTCACTCAGCAGGCGATCGACACGGGGCTGCAGGTGGCGACACGCACGCTCACCTATTTGCCGGACAGCGACGATGCCGTCTTCGTGATCGATACGCTGGGTGAATTGATGCACTTCTATGCATGCGCTGACGTCGCCTTTGTCGGCGGGAGCCTGCAGCCGATCGGTGGACATAATCTGCTGGAACCCGCCGCCGTCGGCACCGCAGTCGTGACCGGCCCGCACCTGCATAATTTCAGCGATATCGCAGGGCAACTGCAGCGCGCAGGGGCTGTGCGGATTGGCAGCGATGCAGATGCAGTGGCGGCATCGCTGGAGGAGCTGCTCGCCGATCCCGTCGAGCGTCAGCGCATGGCTGCTGCCGCGCTCGTGCTGGTCGAGCAGGGGCGCGGTGCGTTACGTCGCACGATCGCGCTGATCGGGGACTCTCTGTAAATCCATATCGAAATGGAAAATAGGATGCATGGATCAGTTTCTGCTGTTCCAGTGAGATCAGGAATTGATTTCCCCGTATTTTTCCGGTGCGGTGTGATTCCTGTGTTTGCCGATGCGGCGGTATGAAAAAACAGTTGGCAGCTTTCGCTCGGTGCCGGTTCATTCGGCTGCTCTATTGCATTATGTGCCGTCTATGTATTGCATGCTGTCGATCCAAAATATTTCGCTGTGTATGCCTTCACTGTGATTGTCTGCGCACTCTGCAGTCGGTCGTTCGCATATAAGGAAGCCGCACAGACACTGCTTCGCTGATTCGATGCTGGCCGACAGGTTGGGTCGTTGTATTCGACTCCGAGTCTTGCGCCTGTGCCATGCGTTGCGTGCTGCGGTAATACCGCGCCACGCAACAATCCATCGGGAAAGCTTCAGTTGGAGAGATGAGATGAAACACGGAGTCTTGTGGGGCGTAATCGCAACCGTCGCTGCATTCACCATGAGCTTTTCTGCCCCGGTACAGTCTGCTGAGTTGCCCCAGTGCAACGCATCGACGCTCTGGACCGTCGCGGAGACATTGGTGACCGACCAGAATGGGACGCTATGGTCGTTATATCTGTGCATGCCAGATGGGTGGCAGTTGGTCGGTGTGGCCTATTGTTCTGCGGACGGCAATTGCTCGTCCAACTGACGGGCGGTTGCATGTCGTGGCCGACGAAAACCGATGGCCCGCGTTGCGGGTCATCGTTGTGGTTATTGTCGTTGATGGTGTCCAAGCGGGAAGCCTTGTGTCGCATCTGTCAGGAGTAGGCGATCCGCGTCTTTGAGATCCTCGATGTCGAGTGTGGGCGCCGATTTTTCAGAGGACAGCGGTTCTGCATGAAACTGTAGCGTGCCCGGTTGAGTTTTTTTCATTGCGATTCTTTGCATGCATGGCGAAGAAAAGCGTATATCGAAAGGGCTTCTGTTTGGGGTCACGGTCCGCTGCAGTCTTCATCGGCCACGATGTCCGAGCCGGATTTCCGCTGGGTCATATCGACATGTTCGTCCGCGCACTGTTATGTTCCTGCGAAGGACGGAATGCTCCAGGCCCGATGGGCGTGGAGGTGGGGTGGTCAGGCGCCATCACTACCCTGTCTCTCCTTGGTGTTCCGTAGCCGCGCGTCGCGACTGCCGTCGGATGCATGGAACCCTTCCCGGTGGCCTAAAAGGAGTTTGCGCAATGAGAAATGCGATTGTGACTGGTATGGCCCTTAGCCTTTTTGCTGTCGCCATGACAGCGAGTAGTCCCGCTCACGCTTATCCAACACCAGGTTTGAGATGTACCAACGTGAACGCCGGTGCTTCGGCGACGACGAGCTACAACGATGGGTATTCCACCTATTACTACACATACATCTGCAATCCGAATGCATGGGTGCTGGCTGATGTGCTTCAGTGCAATAACGCGACCGGGAAATGCGCGCACTGGTGACGCGTAGTCCTGCCGAGGAAACGTGAGGGGCATTCGATCTTTCGCCCGGTTTCAAAGAAAAAGCCGCATCGGATGACGATGCGGCTTTCTTGTATTTCAAGGCAGATGCGCGGTTGCTGGTCAGGGTGCCGACTTCACGCCAGGTTCGGCGGTCAGCAAACGATTCACATCCTTCAAATCCTCGATATCGAGTGTGCCAGCGGCCTGTTCCAGCAAAAGGCGGTTCTGCAGGAAGTTGTAGCGGGCCAGAGCATATTCCTGTTCGGCATTGAACAGTGTCTGCTGGTTGTTCAGCACGTCGAGTACCGTTCTGGTGCCAACTTCAAGCCCGACCTGGGAGGCATCGTAAGCGCTGCGTGCGGAGAACACCGCCGCTTTGCGCGCTTCGACTTCGCTGATGCCGGCCACCAAGGTCTTGTAGGCGTTGCGTGTGCTGCGGACCAGTGCGCGTTTCTGCTGCTCGAGCTGGTCAGCGGTGGCGTCGCGCTGTGCAAGTGCTTGACGCACGCCCGACTGCGTCGCACCGCCGGAGAAGATCGGAACTGACAATGTCACGCCGATGCTGCGTGAGTTGCTTTGGCTGTCGAAATCGGTGTCGGTGCTGGTCAGATTGTTCGTCTGATTGCCATTGCTCTTGCTGTGGCCGTAACTACCGTTCAAATAAAGTGTCGGCAGATGACCTGCACGGGCGGTCGAGACGTTTGCTTCGGCTGAGCTCAGTTCCAACTCCTTGGCTTTCAATGCTGGGTTGTTATCGATTGCGGTCTGGACCCAGCCATCGACATCTAGTTCAGAGGGCAGGGCTGGTTGGAAGTCCTGCGGCAGTGCGTTGAGTGCGCGCAGATCGCTACCGGTGATCTCTTCCAGTGCACGGTAGGCGTCTTCCAGTGCATTGCGGGTGACGATGGTATTGGCGCGCGCACGATCGTATTGAGCGCGAGCTTCGTGCACGTCAGTGATCGGCGCGAGGCCGACTTCGAGTCGTTTGTCAGCGAAATCAAACTGTTTCTTCAGCGCAGTTTCCTGCGCTTCGGCAGCCGAGAGCGTTTCCATCGCGACGAGGACATTGAAATATGCGGCCGACGTGCGGGTGATGAGCGAGTCACTCGCCGACTCGAGCTGATAGTTGCCGGCCTCGGCCAATGCGTTCTGACTACGCAGCCGGCTAATGCTGCTGTGATCGTAGATCATCTGTCGAAGATCCACTCCGACCTGTTTGCTGGTGCTGTCACTGTTGGAATCGCTGGTCACTACCGTGCCGGCGAAAACTTGGGAACCGCTGGAGTCACTGCGCGAGCGAGTATATGAACCGCTGCCATTGAGCTGTGGCAGCAGCGCTGCACGCGCCTGCACCGCGCCTTCACGCGAGATCAGTCGGTTGGCTTCAGCCGCTGAAAACTGCGGATCGCTGTTGCGCGCGAGTTCGTAGGACTGCAGCAGGTCCTCGGCATGTGCGCCGAGCGGCAGCAGGAGTACGGCAAGTGCGAGAGCGATGGGATGGCGAGTCATAATCATCCTTTGGGATTTTTGGTGCGTTTCGCTTTGTGGGGGTGATGTCGTCAGGAGCGGTTTAAAGTTGGAACCGTGGGACAGGTGCAGCGCCGATCAGGTAGGGCAGTTCGGTTTCGAACAGCGATTCGAGCTGGAAACCCGCCGCGTTGTCCGCGCTACGGACCAACGCCGCTTCCATGGCTGGTGCGTTGCCGTGGACCACGAAGATGCGTCCACCCGGACGCAGCCATTTCAGGAATTGGACAGGTATGGATGCGGTTGCGCCGCCGACACAGATCGCATCGAATCGACGTTCGTTGTCCCAGTGCAGGGCATCGACGGTTTCAATCCTTACATTATTGATGCCCTGTGCCTGCAAGCGTTCCCGAGCGGTCTGGGCGAGATCGGGATGGAATTCGAGGCTGACGACATCGCGGGCCAGACTGCCGAGGCAGGCCGACAGGTAGCCGCTGCCGGTCCCGATCTCAAGGACATCCTCGCCAGCGGCGAGCGACAGTGCCTGCAGTACGCGGCCTTCGAGCACCGGCTTCATCATCGATTCGCCGTGGCCGAGGGGCAGCGGCAGGTCGGAATAGGCGAGTGCGCGATGCGCCTCGGCCACGAAGCATTCGCGGGGCAGACGCGCGAGGGTGTCCAGAATGCGTGGTTCAGATACGTCCCACGGGCGAACCTGTTGTTCGACCATGGTTTCGCGGGCTTTGGCGTAATCGATCATCATGCGGGTGTCTCTCGCAGCAGGCGCGTTTGGAAGGCGGTCGGGAATAGCGAAGTCTACCGGGGTGTGGTTGCGCTTGCCGAGTTCAGGATGGCTGCAAGGGCGCTTCCGGCTGAGTGCCGGAAGTCACCGGGACGGTGGGCAGGGCCGCCTTTCTGTTCATTTTTCCTGTTCCGGATCGGTCCGCATGGCGGTATGTGCGCGCAGGTACAGATCCACGGTCGCGGCGATGTGGGCATCGATTTCGGCGGGCTCCGGCAGGCAACACATGCCGCACATCAGTTGCATGTGAATCTCGCCCTTGAGCAGACAGAGGAGCTGCGATGCCGCGCGTTCGATATCGGGCACATGCAGCTCGCCGCTGGTGACGCGCGCGCGCAGGAAGTCGCCCAGGGCGTCCTTGATCCGCTGTGGTCCCGCCTGCCAGAACAGTTCGCGGACGTGAGAGTCGCCGGTGCCCGGCATCATCATCATCCGGTGCATCGAGATGGCCTCTTCATCGGTGATCAGCGCGAAAAAAGCACGCGCGATCGCGGTGAGCTGCTCATGGAGGCTGCCTTCCAGCCCAGCCAGAAACAGCGCCGAAGGCATTTGTTCTTCGCATTTGGCGCGGATGGCCGCGCTGAACAGCGACTCCTTGTCGCCGAAATGGCTGTAGACGGTGAGCTTCGAGACCCCGGCTTCAGTGGCGATCTGATCCATGCTCACGCCGTCGAAACCGTGCTGGGTGAACAGCCGCTTGGCGACGTCCAGAATCGCCGCGCGCTTGCTCATGTCTTTCGGGCGGCCGGGGCCTGCCGATTTGACGGGGTCGGGTGTGGTCGGATTGGGCTTTTGAACGGGCATGCTTGCAATACTAGACTAATTGGTTTGTTATTTATACGATACCGGCTGGTTCAGTAAACCCCGGGTGCTCCCGGTCATTCATTCCGGATCCTTTTCCCGGATCGCTCGAGGCGACCATGGTTGTGTGCAGGACAAGAACGTTACGGTCGGTATTTGTCGCGCTGATGGTGGTCGCTCTTGCGGCCTGTGGCAATCACGAGCAACCGATGCCTGCGCCCTCGCCCGTACTGGTCGCGCGCGCGGACGCTGCCAATGGCGTCGCTGCGGATGGGCTGACGGCCTATGCCGGCGAAGTCCGGGCGCGTGAGGAAACCGCCCTCTCATTCCGGAACGGTGGAACGCTGATGAGGCGGACCGTGGATGTCGGTGACCGGGTCCGTCGCGGCGATCTGCTTGCCGAGCTCGACGCGAGCGATCCGCAGTTGCGCGAGCAAGCCCTGCAGGCGGAGTTCACGGCGGCGGATGCGCAACTGATCCGCGCCCGAGCCGATCACGCCCGTCTCTCAAGGCTGGCCAAGGATCAACTGGTCAGCCGTGCCAGCCTCGACCAGCAGACTGCAGTGCTGCGAGCCGCCGAAGGGCAGGCTCGCGCCGCCCGCGCCCAGTGGGATATCGCGCGTAATCAGGCGGGCTATAGTCGGCTTTTCGCGCCGAAAGATGGCGTGATCGCAAGTCGTCAGGCCGAGGCGGGCCAAGTGGTCTCGTCGGGTCAGACCGTGTTCGGACTGGCTGCCGATGGTGGGCGTGAAGTGGCTTTCGCTCTGCCCGAGGCGAATATCCGCCTGTTCAATGTCGGTCAGCCCGTGGTGATCGAGCTGTGGAGCGACGCAGGCAGCAGGATTCCCGGGCGCATCCGCGAGATCGCGCCAGCGGCTGATCCGCAGGCGCGTACCTACGCGGCCCGCGCCACGCTTGATGTCGACGCAACGCAGCGGATCGATCTGGGCCAGAGCGCACGGGTGTATATCCCGACATCGCAGAATGCTGTCGCAATGAGGCTGCCACTGTCCGCCCTGCAGCGTGGCGACAACGATGCTGCTTCGGTATGGGTCATCGATCCGAAAGCCCCAAAGGCCCATCGTGTACCCGTGCAGATCGGCTCATATGCGGCTGATGGCGTCGCAGTGCTTTCCGGACTGAAGCCGAGCGACTGGGTGGTGGTAGCTGGCGGTCACCTGCTGCACGAG
The DNA here is from genome assembly GCA_041751895.1 of Lysobacteraceae bacterium. Taxonomy (GTDB): domain Bacteria; phylum Pseudomonadota; class Gammaproteobacteria; order Xanthomonadales; family Xanthomonadaceae; genus Lysobacter_I. The sequence goes on from JBGSID010000143.1 coordinate 41,925, forward strand.
GGTCAGGATGTCCTGCCGGTGGATCGCAGCAATCGCCCCGTCAAGCCGAACTGACCGAAGCCACCCCCATGTACGCGACCAACGCCGGTGCCCGAAACATGTTCCGTATCACGATCACTCTTCCTGTCCCGCATCCGGGAGCGGGCAGGGTGCGGGTGAAGCGATCGCCCACCGATGCTGAGGCCAGGTGATTTGACCATGCGCAGATTCAACGTTTCCGAGTGGGCGCTGGCGAACCGTTCGCTGGTGCTCTACATGATGCTGGTGCTGGCGATCGTCGGCACCTGGTCATACCGTCATCTGGGGCAGTCGGAAGATCCGCAGTTCACCTTCAAGGTGATGGTGGTGCGGACGCTCTGGCCCGGGGCTACCGCTGAAGAAGTCTCGCGTGAAATCACCGATCGCATCGAGAAAAAATTGATGGAGACCGGGAACTACGAGGAGGTGAACTCGTATTCCCGACCAGGTGAGTCACAGGTGTTCTTCATCGCTCGTGATTCGATGCTCAGTCGTGAATTGCCGGCGCTCTGGTATCAGGTGCGCAAGAAGGTCGGCGACATCCGCCCGACGCTGCCCCAGGGCACGCTCGGCCCGTATTTCAATGATGAATTCGGCGATACCTACGGCAACATCTATGCGCTCACCGGCAAAGGCTTCGATTACGCCTTGCTGAAGGATTACGCCGAACGTCTGGAATTGCAGCTGCAGCGGGTGCCGGATGTCGCCAAGATCGAACTGATCGGTCTGCAGGACGAAAAGATCTGGATCGAAGTGTCGAACACCAAGTTGGCGACGCTGGGCATTCCCTTGTCGGTGATACAGCAGGCGTTGGCGGAACAGAATGCGGTGACGTCTGCCGGTTTTTTCGAAACCGCCTCTGACCGCGTGCAACTGCGCGTGACCGGTGGTTTCAGGTCGGTGGAAGATATTCGCAAATTCCCGATCCGTGCCGGCGATCGCACGCTGCGGCTCGGTGATGTTGCTGACGTCAAGCGTGGCTATGCCGATCCCGCTGCCCCCCGGATCCGCTACATGGGCGAAGACGCGATCGGCATTGCGGTGTCGATGAAGCCGGGTGGCGACATCCTTGAGCTGGGCAAAGTACTTGATGCCGAAACCGTGCGGCTGCAGCGTGGCCTGCCGGTCGGCATGCAACTGCATCGCGTCGCCGACCAGCCTGCTGCCGTGCATGATTCCGTCGGTGAATTCGTGCGCGTGCTGGCCGAGGCCGTGATCATCGTGCTGCTGGTCAGCTTTTTTTCGCTCGGTCTGCGTACCGGGCTTGTCGTGGCGGTCACCATTCCCCTGGTGCTGGCGATGACGTTTGCGGTGATGCAGTACTTCGGCATCGGACTGCACAAGATTTCGCTCGGCGCGCTGGTCCTGGCGCTGGGTCTGCTGGTCGACGACGCGATCATTGCGGTCGAGATGATGGCGATCAAGATGGAACAGGGCTTCTCGCGTCTGCGCGCGGCCGCGTTCGCTTACGAAACCACGGCATTCCCGATGCTTACCGGGACGCTGGTGACTGCCGCCGGTTTCCTGCCGATCGCAACCGCTGCATCGAGTACCGGCGAGTACACGCGATCACTCTTTCAGGTCGTGACCATCGCGCTGTTGGTGTCATGGATCGCTGCGGTGCTGTTCATTCCTTATCTCGGCAACAAGATGTTGCCGGAACCACATGCGGTGCCAACACCGCGCTCGCTGGAAGGTCGCATTCGTGCGTTTCGCGAGCGTCTGGCCGATCGTTGGCCGCAATATGCCGATCTGCTTGCGCCTACGCTGGCTGCTGTCGACGGCGACCATGCGCACGATCCGTACAGTACGCGTTTCTATGAGCGCTTCCGGGCGCTGGTGCGCATGTGCATCCGCAGACGCTGGCTCGTGATCGGTGCGACAGTGCTTGCGTTCGTGGTTTCAATCATGATGTTCCGCTTCATTCCGCAGCAGTTCTTTCCGGATTCGACGCGTCTAGAGCTGATGGTCGATGTCGAGCTCGCAGAGGGCAGTTCTCTGAAGGCGACCGATGTCGCTGCGCGGAGATTGGAAAAGCTGCTGTCTAAGCGCAAGGAGATCGAAAATTACGTCGCTTACATTGGCACCGGATCGCCACGCTTCTATCTGCCGCTGGATCAGCAGTTGCCGCAGACGCATTTCACCCAGTTCGTGGTCCGTGCGAAGGACATCAAGGCGCGCGAGGTGCTGCGCAACTGGCTGATGAGCGAGGTGCGCCCGCAGTTCCCGGAGTTGCAGCTGCGCGTCACCCGTCTCGAAAACGGCCCGCCGGTGGGTTACCCGATCCAGTACCGCATTTCCGGTGAACACGTCGAGCGGGTGCGTGAGATCGCCTACCGGATCATGGAGAAAGTGCGTGCCAATCCCAGCGTGATCAACGTGAATCTCGACTGGGATGAGCCCAGCAAGGTCGTGCGTCTGGTGATCGATCAGGATCGCGCACGAGCGCTCGGGGTGACGTCGGAACAGGTCTCCAGTTTTCTGGCCGGTTCGTTGTCCGGGCTGCGCGTCAGTACCTATCGTGAAGACAACGAGCTGATCGAAATCCTGCTGCGGGGCCCGGATGATGAGCGTGCGCGGCTGGAGCTGCTCGGTAGTCTGGCCGTGCCTACCAGTAGCGGGAAATCCGTGCCGGTGATGCAGATCGCACGCTTGGAATCGGTGTTCGAAGACGGCGTGATCTGGCATCGCAATCGGCTGCCGACGGTGACCGTGCGTGCCGATCTCGTCAACGGACCGACGCCCGCGACGATCGTCACGCAGATCGATCCGACGCTGGAGGAGATCAAGGCCTCATTGCCGGATGGCTATCTGATGGGCACCGGCGGCGCAGTGGAGGATTCCGCGCGTGGCCAGAATTCGATCAAGGCAGGCATGCCGCTGTTCGTGTTCGTGGTGATCACCCTGCTGATGCTGCAGTTGCGCAGTCTTTCGCGCGTGTTCCTGGTGATGTCGACGGCGCCGCTCGGCCTGATCGGCGTGACGCTGTTCCTGTTGGTCTTCCGTGTGCCGTTCGGCTTCGTGGCGATGCTCGGCACGATTGCGCTCTCGGGCATGATCATGCGTAATTCGGTGATCCTGATCGATCAGATCGAACACGATATCGCCAGCGGCCATGACCGCTGGACCGCGATTGTCGAATCGACCGTGCGCCGTTTCCGGCCGATCGTGCTGACCGCACTCGCCGCGATCCTGGCGATGGTGCCGCTGTCGCGCAGCGCGTTCTTCGGGCCGATGGCGGTCACGATCATGGGCGGCCTGATCGTGGCGACGGCCTTGACCCTGCTGTTCCTGCCTGCGTTGTACGCGGCGTGGTTCCGTGTGCGCGCCAGCGAAGCACGCCCGGCGCCTGCAGCCGGTTGAGGCAGCGCACATCTTCTTTCGCATGCGGGCTGTTCTGCGGCTTCCTCCCCCCCCACCGCAGACGGCCCGGCTTGCGGATGCGGTATATCACCGGTTACGCCTTGAGCAGTTGCTCTCGCAGGGCGGCATCCTCGGCGGCCAAAGCTTCGCCATGTGCTGGACGTGAGAGACAGTCGGCCAGCGCGGGCGGCAGTTCGATGGCATGTCCTACCAGTGGCTCAACGATGGTGTCGAACTTCGCCGGATGTGCGGTGGCGACTACGGTCCATGGCCGCGCGTCGCCGCGTGCACGCAAGGTTTCCAGCACATGCAGGCCGCAGGCGGTGTGCGGACAGGGCACGATGCCATGGCGACTTGGCGCCGCTGCAATCGCTGCACGGATGGTGTGGTCATCGACGGTGTATGCCGACAGCGCAGCGCGGAGCGCCGCATCGTCACCGTGCCAGTGTCGCAGCCGCTCGAAATTGCTCGGTGCGCCGACGTCCATCGCGTTCGCGAGTGTCGCCTTGGTGGCTTCCGGCGCGTAGTCGCCGCCGGCAAAGAAACGCGGCAGCACATCATTGGCATTGGTCGCCAGTACGATCTCGCCGATCGGCAGCCCCATCCGTTTCGCGACGAACGCAGCGGCGGCGTTGCCGAGATTGCCGGTTGGCACGATGAGATTGAGTCCCTGAAAATCTGGCGCTTGGCCGTGCTGCGCGTGGAATTGCAGTGCGGTGTGTGCGTAGTAGGCGACCTGCGGCAACAAACGGCCGAGGCTGATGCTGTTCGCGGACGTCAACGCCATCCGTTCGCGCAGGTCACGATCGGACAGCGCGGTCTTCGCCATGCGCTGGCAGTCGTCGAAACTGCCGTCGACACGGAAGGTGCGGATGTTGTCGCCCCAGCATTCCAGGCCATGCGCCTGACGTGGCGATACCCGGCCGTCCGGATACAGGATGACGACCTCGAAGCCGGGTCGACGATGGAATGCGCCCGCAACCGCAGCGCCGGTGTCGCCCGAAGTCGCGACCAGAATGGTCGTGGTCGGGGCATCGGCGGGGCGCAATGCCGCGAGGGCTTCCGCGAGGAACCGCGCCGCGTAATCCTTGAATGCGGCCGTGGGGCCGTGGAACAGTTCGAGCAATGAATCGCGGTCGTCGCGCATCGTGACCAGCGGTGCGTCGAAGTCGTAGGCGCGCGCGCAGAGTGCGGGCAGCATGTCGCGCAGTCGCGATTCGACGAAGTAGGGCGCAAGGACTTGCGTGGCGGTCTCGGCCAGCGTTGCCTTTGCGCTCGTGCTGCCTTCGAAAGTGGGAATGCTTTCGGGCACATACAGTCCGCCGTCGGGCGCAAGCCCGGCGATCAGGGCATCGTCGATCGCGGTCGGCGCCGTGTCGCCGCGTGTGCTGAGGAATTTCATGCGTGCATGACCTCCGCGCGAGGGCCGGCGACCGGCGAAACATAGGCGCGTGCATCGTAGCCAGCGGCGACGAAAGCCGAACGCATCGCTGGCGCGGCTGCTTCGGCCTGTGCTCTCGATGCGAACCATGCGAATACGCTGGGCCCTGCGCCGGAAATGCTGGCGCCGAGAGCGTCATGCGCGAGTGCCGCCTGCTTCACTTCGGGGAACCCCGGGATCAGCGCGGCGCGGCGCGGCTCGACGAGCACATCGCACAAACCCTCGCGGATCAGGTCAAGATCGTCGCGCTGGAGGCCGGTGAGGAACAGCGCCAGATGCGTGCTTTGTTCGACCAATTGAGAGAGCGGGTAGGGTTCGGTCAGCGCGGCGCGTGCGCGGCGTGTTTCCAGGACCTGATCCGGATGCACCACCACGCAATGCAGCGATTCCGATACCGGCAGGGCGATCATCCGGTCATGCGTTGCCATGACCACGCCACCGAGCAGCATCGGTGCGACATTGTCGCCATGCAGGCTTCCGCTTGCGACGGCTTCGCCCTGCAGCGCGAACGGATACAGCGCATCGCGCGACAGCGGTGCATGCGTGCCGTCCGCGCCGAGCAGCGCATTCGCGGCGATCAGCGCGGCGACGCAGGAC
>JBGSID010000144.1:0-11505 GCA_041751895.1 Lysobacteraceae bacterium
CCTGCCGTTGGAGGGCCGGAACGCGTGCGTCTGCGTCGACCGGATCTTCTGGCGCAGGCGGAACGCGCTGCTGCGGTGGTTGGCGACCCCTACGGCCTACGTCTCGCCGCGCTGGCGTATGAGCAACGCGAGGATCAGGCACTCAATGAAGTGGAGCTGGCGCTTGCGACGCTGACCGCAGCCCAGGCCGAACTGGTGCCGGTGCGAGCATCTGTCGCATCGGCGGAGATGCAGTGTCAGCATCTGCGTCGCAGTGCGGACCCGGGCGCACTCGCCGAGTGGCTGCGCGTACTGCATGGGTTGCGTGATCGCGAAATCGAAACCCGTGGACGGACCTATCTGGCGCTGGTCGATGTTTTTCACGCCGCTGGGTGCGGGTGGCCTGGGCTCTCGGAAGGCGGGCTGTCCGATCCTGGACTGTCCAGGCAAGAGATGCCCGTATGAGGATGCAACTCCTGCGCCGCCGCCCATTGCTGTTAGCCCTGATCGCAGCGATATCCACGCCTGCATGGGCGTCATCACCCGAAGTCGCGCAGCCAACTGCTGCAACGGCAGACACGCTCGGATCGCGGATGACCGTCTCCGATATCCGTATCGACGGACTGCAGCGCATCGGCGCCGGCACCGTCTTCACCTATCTGCCGATCGAACGCGGCGACACCATCGATGCCGCACAGATCGGCGAAGCAATGCGCGCGCTCTACAAGACCGGATTCTTCGAAGACATCCGCATCGACCGTGAGGGCACCGATCCGGGCAGCGTGATCCTGGTTGTCCACCTCACCGAACGCCCAGCCATCAATACGCTCAAGCTCAGCGGCAACAAGGACCTCAAGACCGAAGATCTGCTGAAGAGCCTGAAGGATATCGGCATCGTCGAAGGTGAGACTTTCAATCGTCTCGGATTGGACCGGGTGACGCTGGAACTCAATCGCGCCTACAACAATCGCGGCAAGTACAACGCCGAGATCGAACCCAGGGTGACCAGTCTCGATCGCAACCGCGTCGATATCGAGATCAAGATCAACGAAGGCAAGGCCGCGCGTATCCGGCATATCAACCTGATCGGCAACGAGAAGTATGACGATGACGTGCTGCGCAAACGCTGGGAGTCCAACGAAAGCAACTGGCTCAGCTGGTACCGGCGTGACGATCAGTACTCGCGCGAAAAACTGAGCGGCGATCTCGACCGGACCAACGCGTTCTATCTCGATCGCGGCTATGTCGATGTCAGCGTCGACAACACCCAGGTGACGATCAGTCCGGACCGCAAGGACATGTACATCACTGCCAGCGTGAACGAAGGCGAGGTGTACTCGTATGCCGGCATCGACATCGCCGGCGACACCGTGCTGTCGCGCGCGCAGATCGAGCGCTATGTGCTGGTCAAGCCGGGCCAGACTTTTTCACGCACGCTGCTCGAGCTGACCTCGGATTCGATCGTCGCCGCATTGGGCAACATCGGCTACGCATCGGCGCGGGTCGAGCCGGTGCCTGACGTCGACCGCGACAATCGTACGGTCGCAATCACATTCCAGGTCATCCCTGGGCCACGCGTGACCGTGCGCCGGATCGCCTTCAAGGGCAATACGCGCACCAGCGATGAAGTGCTGCGTCGCGAAATGCGGCAATTTGAAGGCACATGGTATTCGCAGGCAGCGATCGATCGTTCCAAGGTTCGCCTGCAGCGCCTGGGCTTTTTCGAAACAGGATCGGTCGATATCGAAAGCGTACCGGTGCCCGGCAGCAACGATCTTGTCGATCTGGCCGTGAACGTGGCCGAGACCAGTTCCGGACAGTTCCAGTTTGGTCTGGGATTGCAGCAGGACAGCGGCCTGACCGTTTCGATGCAGGTCGAGAAGCGTAATTATCTCGGCACAGGCCGCAACGTCAGTTTCAACGTCACCCGCAACAGCACCTCGCGCCAGGCAGGTTTCATGGTCACGGAGCCGTATTTCGAAGATCACGGCATCGGTCTGGGCTATTCGGTGAACGCAACGCGTACCCATCAGACCAGCAGCAACGACAACAGCTACGACTCCGATCAGACACGCGCCAATGTCACTGCGACGTTGCCGCTGTCCGAAAACAATACGATCTCGATGACGACTGGCTGGGAAACGCAGACTCTCTATCTGACCGACGGCTATTACCCGCAGTCGTCGCTCGATTTTCTCGATGCGCTCGGCAGTAATCGCATCAATACGTTCAAGGTCAGTGCGAACTGGGGTGCCGACACCCGCAACGATTTCCTCACGCCCACCGCCGGCACCTACCAGAGTCTTGGCATCGAAGTCGCGCTTCCGGGATCAAGCGCGAAGTATTTCAAGGCGGACTATCGTTATGGCCGCTACATCGGTCTCGGCCCGCTGAATCTGTTTGCCCGTGCCGAACTTGGCTATGGCGACAACTACGGCAAGGCCCCTGTCATGCTGGAATGCCGCAGCGAGGGCAGTCCACCGCTGCCGCGACCGCGCAAGGCTTCCGCAAGTGGCAAGACCTATACCGACGCCGATTGTGGACCGCAGGCGACCCTGAGCCGCACCCTGATCGCTGATCGACTGCCCTTCTACGAGAATTTCTATCTCGGTGGCGGCCGTTCGCTGCGCGGCTTCCGTGACAACTCGCTCGGGCCATGCGAATACGTCAGTGCGTATGGCGATTGCCGGCCCACCGGCGGTTCGCTGAAGACCTTGGGCAGCCTGGAGCTGACTGCGCCGGGTCTGCTCAGTGCCGCGCATGGCACGCGCTTCGCGTTGTTCCTGGATGCCGGCAACGTCTTCGACGGCATCGACGCGTTCGACAGTGGTGAGTTGCGCGCATCGACCGGTGTTTCGATGCTGTGGCGCTCGCCGATGGGGCCGATCTCGATCAGCTACGGCATTCCCCTGCGCAAACAGGAGAGCGATGACATCGAGCGCCTGCAGTTCAGTTTCGGCAGTCAGTTCTGAGGCTGCCATGGCGACGACCGAGAACCTTCATCCGAAAAGGAATTTCATGACCCGTCGACGCGTGCTGTGGATCGTTGCGACCCTGGTTGCCATCGTGCTGATCGCACCGGTCTTCCTGCGCCCGTCGCCGCCGCCGAAGCTGTTGACCACGGTCGTCGCGCGTGGCGACATCGTCCGCACGGTGGTCGCGACCGGTACGGTCGAAGCCACCGATCTGGTCAGCGTCGGCGCCCAGGTCTCCGGACAGATCCGCTCGCTGAAAGTGAGGCTTGGCCAGAAAGTCCACGCGGGCGAGCTGATTGCCGAGATCGATTCCACCAACCAGCGCAACGCGCTGCGTAATGCCGAAGCCGCGCTGGCGAACGTGCGTGCGCAACGCGCTGCGCAACAGGCCTCGCTGATGCAGGCGGAGGCAGCGTTCCAACGGCAGCAGACCATGATGGCCGGCGAGGCGACCTCGCGTGCGGACTACGATGCCGCCCGCGCCAATCGCGATGCGGCGCATGCGCAGCTGCAGGCGCTGGATGCGCAGATCGCGCAGAGTGCGACATCGCTGGATACCGCCCGCGCCAATCTCGGGTATACCCGCATTCTCGCACCGATCGACGGCAGCGTAGTCGCGATCGTCGCTTCCGAAGGCCAGACCGTGAACGCGGTGCAGTCCAGTCCGACCATCGTCAAGCTGGCGTCGCTGGACGTGATGACGGTGGAAGCGGAGATCTCCGAGGCCGATGTCATCCATGTGCATCCGGGATTACCGGCATCGTTCACCATTCTCGGAGATCCCGACCGCCGGTTTCCCGGGACGTTGCGAGATGTCGAGCCGGCGCCGGAATCGGTGTCCGAAGACGACAGTCGCAGTACCCAGAGCAGCGATCAGGCGGTGTACTACAACGGTCTGTTCGATGTTCCCAATCGCGACGGCGTGCTGCGCATCGGGATGACCGCGCAGGTCGAGATCGAACTCTCGCGGGCCAGGCAGGTACTGGTGGTGCCGTTCGCGGCGCTGGGTGCGCGCGCCGACGACGGCACCTACACGGTGCGCGTGCTCGACGCTGAAGGCCGCGCAGTCGCCCGCAACGTACGCATTGGCATGAACAACCGCGTCGATGCGGAGGTGCTGTCGGGCCTGCGTGCGGGCGAGCAGGTGGTGGTCGGTGAAGCGAGCGCGGTAGCGCCATCCGCATCGGGCTTTCCACCAGCGCCTCCGAACAACCAGGGCGGATGAGCATGGCGGCCCTGATCGAACTGCGTGGCATCGGCCGCGTCTATCATGCGGGCAACCTCGCGCTCACAGTGCTGGATGCGATCGATCTGGAGATCGAAGCCGGCGACATGGTCGCGATCATCGGACCGTCGGGCTCCGGAAAATCGACGCTGATGAATCTGATCGGCTGTCTTGATCGCCCAAGCACCGGGCAATACCGCATCGATGGCCGCGATACTGCAGACATGGATTCCGATGCCTTGGCAGCGCTGCGCCGCGAACGCTTCGGCTTCATCTTCCAGCGTTACCAGTTATTGCCGGATCTCGATGCGCAGGCCAATACCGAAGTGCCGGCGGTGTATGCGGGTATGGAAGCACAGGCGCGTCGAACGCGCGCGCGCGTCTTGCTCGAACGCCTGGGCATCGGCGACCGTATCCACCATCGACCGTCTGAGCTCTCGGGTGGCCAGCAGCAGCGCACCAGCATCGCACGTGCACTGATGAACGGCGGCGAGATCATCCTCGCGGACGAACCCACCGGCGCGCTGGATACCCGGTCCGGCGAAGAACTGATGCAGTTGCTGGAAACACTCAATACCCAGGGTCATACCGTCATCATCATCACCCACGATCCGGAAGTCGCAGCGTATGCGCGTCGCGTCGTCGAAATCCGCGATGGCCGGATCGTGTCGGATCGCATCACGCCGGGGAAAGCAGCGTCGGTGACGCCGCGACCGTTGATCAACCGTTCTTCGGACGTTACCGAACGATCACTCCGCGACCGACTGAGTGAGGCATTCAAGATGGCGCTGATGGCGATGGTCGCGCACAAACTGCGTACGTTCCTGACCATGCTCGGCATCATCATCGGTATCGCTTCGGTGACCACGGTGGTCGCGCTGGCCAGCGGTGCCAAAGGCAGCATCCTCGACCAGATCAGCGCGTTGGGTACCAACACCGTCGATATCTATCCGGGCAAGGATTTCGGCGACAGCCGCTCCGGTCGCGTGCGTACGCTTGTGCCAGACGATGTCCGCAGCTTGGCCGCGCTGCCGTATGTCGACAGCGTCACCCCCAGTCTCTCGACCAACGGCACGCTGCGCTACGGCAATCTGGAAGCCGCCGCGCAGATCAATGGCGTCGGTGCGCAGTACTTTCGCGTCCGGGGTACTGCTATCGCCGAAGGAGGCCTCTTCGACGAAGCGTCAGAACGCGGCATGGAGCAGGTGGTGGTGATCGATGCGAATACGCGCAAGCAGTTTTTCGCCAATGATCGGAATCCGATCGGACGCATCCTCCTGCTGGGCAAGGTGCCATGCCGCGTCATCGGCGTGACCGAGAAGAGCAACGGCCGTTTCGGTGGCGGCAATTCGCTGAATGTCTGGGTGCCTTATACCACTGCGATGGGGCGGATCCTGGGCCGCAGTGATCTGTCCGGGATCACGGTGCGAATCCGGGATGGCACGCCAGTGGATGCGGCCGAGGAAGCCCTGACCCGGATGTTGAGGCTGCGTCACGGCAGCAAGGATTTCTACACCAGCAACAGCGATGACATCCGCAGCACGATCGAGGCGACCACCGGTGTGATGACGATGCTGATTTCGTCGATTGCGCTGATCTCGCTGTTGGTCGGCGGCATTGGCGTGATGAATATCATGCTGGTCTCGGTGACTGAACGGACCCGTGAGATCGGTGTGCGCATGGCCGTTGGCGCGCGCTACAGCGACATCCTGCAGCAGTTCCTGATCGAGGCGGTGATGATCTGTCTGATGGGTGGCGCGTTCGGCGCCGTGCTGGCGCTGCTGGCTTCGGTCGTATTCAACAGTCTGTTCGACAGTTTCAAGATGAGCATCTCGATGCTGTCGTTGGTCGGCGCGTTCGCGTGTTCCACGCTCGTCGGCGTGGTGTTCGGTTTCCTGCCTGCGCGCAACGCCGCGCGGATGAACCCCGTTACAGCGCTGGCCCGGGAATGAACATGCACAGAGATATTCCCGGCAAAAAACAAATGCTCGCGACAACCCGCAGCCTTCCTTTGTTCGCAACTGCATTGTTCTGCGTGGGCTGCGTCACGACGTATCACGCGCCGGACGTGGAGGTCGCGGCGCAATACGGCAGTGCTGTCGACGCCTCGTCCGGGGGTGCGCAAACGACACTGATCGGCAGCGCCTTGCAGTTTCCACGGCGCAATGCAGACGCCGATCCATGGTGGCAGGACTTCGAGACCGCAGGTCTGAATGGATTCATCGACGATGTCCTGATGCGCAATCGAGATCTGAAAACGGCGGCGCTGCGCGTGCAGCGCGCGCGGCTGCAGGTCGGTCAGGCGCGCAACGAACGCCTGCCGGTGGCGAGCGGCTCTGTTTCCGACAGCACGCGTGAAGCGATCCGCAGTGGCGCTCCCGACCAGGACAGCGCCAGCGCACAGCTGTCGCTGAGCTATGAGGTGGATCTGTGGCGACGGCTGGAGACCGCCGAGACCGCCGCCGATTGGGGGGCACGGGCCAGCGCCGAAGATCTCGACAGCACGATCCTGCTGTTGATTGCGAATGCCTGCGACCTTTACTGGCGCCTGGCCGATATAAACGCCCGCATTGCGCGCGGCGAGGAGGCAGTCGAGACGGCACGCCGTACGACTGCGTTGATCGATGTGCAGTTCGCCGCCGGTGCCGTCTCCCGGCTGGAGATCTTCGAGGCGTCGCAGTCATTTCAGCAGCGCATCGGTAATCAGGCGCGGCTGCAGCAGCAGCGTAGCGAATTGCGCAGTGCGATCGCGGTGCTGCGCGGAGGACCGTACTGGCCCGAAGCGGAAGAACCCCAGACCATGTCTGCTTCTGCGCTGTCGATCGATGCCGGCGTGCCGGTCGATCTGCTCGGTCGTCGCCCGGATCTGCGCGCCGCCGAGTGGCGTCTGCGGCAGATGTTGGCCGACGCCGATCGCGTCCGTCTGAGCGCGTATCCGCAGTTGAGCCTGAACCTCGGCGCGAGCGGTAGCGGCAACAGCGTCGGCGATCTGCTTGACCGGCCGGTGCGGACGCTGACCCGCAGTCTGCTGCTGCCGTTTCTCGACTTCAACGGCACCCGGCTGCGGATTGCGGTGGCGCAAAAGGACTATGAAATCGCCGCCGAAGCCTTCGCGCAGCGCCTGATCGAAGCTATCGGCGACGTGGAGACAGCGAATGCTGCGCGCGCACCTCTGGAGGCGCAGGTCATCTCCGCGCGGAACACATTGGAGGCTGCGGAGCAGGCCGAACATCTGTACGCGCTTCGTTACCGCGCCGGCGCCGCTCCACTGCGACTATGGCTGGACGCGCAGCAGGCGCGGCTGAGCGCCGAAGATGCGCTGTCGCAGGCAGAGCTGGCTCAACGTCGCAACGAGATCGTGCTGGTGAAAGCACTCGGCGGCAGCCCGCGCACGCGACGCTCGATCGATACATCGATATCGCTTTCTGGAGCGCAGTAAGGACGCAGGTGTGGTTCCTCAATGCCTACTTTCGTGTATGGCATTCCGTCTATGCATTTTTGCGTATACGCAGAGCACATCGCACGTGGAACTTCAGTATTGACGGCCTGCCATCGGCCATGGGCGTGTTGGCATGGTCAGGGGACGTCAGTTGGATCTTCGATCAGCACGATGCTGATGTGGCCGTTGGTTTCCAGTGTCGCCACCCGGATCCGTGCGATATCGTTGCAGCCGGTTTCACGCATGGCTTCATGGAAATCGGCGTTGCTTACCAACTGCTGGTGAAGGACGTCGCGGAAGATTTTGCCGTCGCGCGCCAGCACGACTGACTGTCCTTCGATCAGTTTGCGCGCGCGCGGGCTGCGTGCGACCAGCAGCGCGACCATGTAGTTCATTGAAATCAGGCAGACCGCCAGCAACGCTGCGCCGGTGATGGAATTGTCGCCGCCGTTCATGCCGTTCTGCACCGCATTGCCGATCAGGATCAGCAGGACCAGATCGAAGGGTGTGAACTGCCCGACCGCGCGTTTGCCCGAGACCCGGACCAGCAGCATCACCAGCACATAGATTGCGATCGCGCGCAGCACGAAATGCCACCACGGGGCGGACAGCAGGAGCAGGTCGGACATTCGGGATACCGGTCAGGAGAGCGTGCGCCAGTCTCCTTCCGGAGCCGGAAAATAAAAAGCCCCGCAGGCGGGGGAACCGGCGGGGCTGGGAACGGGACTTGGGGAGAGTCTTTCGTTCCGGCGATCACTCCAGGGGAGAGAGTGATCTGCGACAGACATTGCATCCGTCGCGAGATAGTTGACCATGAGTCGTGGCTGGAGTTCGTGAAAAAAGCGGTAAGGCGCCGGGAGGATTCAGGACGGATTCATGCCCTGTGCAACGCACGTTCAGTTTGGCCGAAAACCCCTTGAAAAACCTGTCTGAACTGGCAGGGTCGAGTGCTTTTTCCCGGGCATGATGCACTGCGAATCCGCCACTGCTTTGCCAAGCGGACTGGCGTCGATGACGAGCCGATGCGTGGCTGTTTTCAATGGGCCTCGTCCCAATTCATTCCCACGCCGGTATCGATCACCAATGGAACACGGAGTTCCGCCGCTGCCGCCATCCGCGCCGTCGCTTCGCTGACGAGGGTGTCGACGAAATCCTCGTCGGACTCGAATACCAGTTCGTCGTGTACCTGCAGCAGCATCTTCGCCCGGGCGCCGTGCGGTGCCAGCCAGGCGTCGATGTCGATCATCGCCCGCTTGATGATGTCGGCGGCGGTGCCCTGCATCGGCGCGTTGATCGCGGCGCGCTCGGCGCCGGCGCGCAGGCCCTGATTGCGGTTGTTGATGTTGTCCAGATACAGACGGCGGCCGAATACGGTTTCGACATAGCCACGCTCCTTCGCCGAGGCCCGCGTCCGTTCCATGAAGTCGCGCACGCCCGGGTAGCGGCTGAAGTACAGCGCGATGTAGTCCTGGGCTTCGCCGCGGCCGATATCCAGCTGCTTGGCCAGGCCGAACGCGCTCATGCCGTACATCAGGCCGAAGTTGATCGCCTTGGCAGCGCGGCGTTCGTTGCTGCTGACCTCCTCCAGCGATTTTCCGAAGACTTCCGCCGCCGTGGCCTTGTGGATGTCGGCGCCAGCGGCGAAGGCGCGCAGCAGGCCGGCGTCTTCGGACAGGTGGGCCATGATCCGCAGCTCGATCTGCGAATAGTCGCAGGCGATCAGCTTGCGGCCCGGCGGCGCGATGAACGCCTTGCGGATGCGGCGGCCGTCGTCGGTGCGGATCGGAATGTTCTGCAGGTTCGGGTCGGTGGACGACAGGCGGCCGGTGGCGGCGCCGGACTGGTGATAGCTGGTGTGCACGCGGCCGGTATCGCGATTGATCATCTCCGGCAGCTTGTCGGTGTAGGTGCTGCGCAATTTCGCGAGGCCGCGATATTCCAGGATGATCCGCGGCAGTTCGTGCTGGTCGGCGATCGCTTCCAGCGCTTCCTCGTTCGTCGATGGCTGGCCGGTCGGCGTTTTCACCAGCGCCGGCAGTTTCAGTTCATCGAACAGCAGCGCCTGCAGCTGCTTGGGCGAATCGAGATTGAAGGTGCGGCCGGCCAGTTCGGTCGCCTGCTGCTGCGCGGCGAGCATGCGCCGCGACAGGTCGGCACTCTGCCGGCGCAGTTCGTCGGCGTCGATCAGGATGCCGTTGGCTTCCATCCGCGCCAGCACCGGCACCAGCGGGATTTCGATCTCGCGATACACCTGCTCCAGCGCGGGAATGGTCGCCAGCTTCGCGGACAGCACGCGATGCAGGCGCAGGGTGATGTCGGCGTCTTCGGCGGCATAACCGGTGGCATCGTCGATCGCGACTTCCGAGAACGGAATCTGCTTCGCGCCCTTGCCGGCCACGTCTTCGAACTTGATGGTGTCGTAGCCCAGATAGCGTTTCGCCAGCGAATCCATGTCGTGACGGGTGGCGCTGGAGTTCCAGATGAAACTTTCCAGCATGGTGTCGTCGGCATAGCCGTCGACGTTCACGCCGTGGCGGCGCAGCACGTGGATGTCGTATTTGCCGTGCTGGCCGAGCTTGCGGTGTTGATCGCTTTCAAGCACTTCGCGCAGGGCGTCCAGCGTATCGCGCAGATCCAGCTGCGCCGGCACACCGGGATACGTGTGGCCGACCGGGATGTAGCAGCCGCTGCCGGGTTCGGTGCAGAAACTCAGGCCGACCAGATTCGCCTGCATCGCATCGAGCGCATCGGTTTCGGTGTCGAACGCGAATTCTCCGGCGGCCGTCAACTTCACGATCCACGCATCCAGCTGTTCGCGGGTCTGCACGGTGTCGTAGCTGCCTTTCGCGGCCAGGGCGGGATCCAGTGCCTCCTCTTCGACCGTCGTGGTGCGCGCATAGCCAGCGGCGGTGTTGCGCATGCCCGCGCGTTCGGCGGATGCGGTCGCGACGGCATCTCCACCACCGAGTTCCTTCAGCGCCTGATTGAAGCCGTAGCGCGCGTACAGCACGCGCAGGTCGTCGATGTGAGGCTGACGCAGCGACAGCGTGGCCGGGCCGCCGTCCAGCGCGACATCGAGCTTGATCGTCGTCAGCTGACGGTTCAGCGGCAGCCGCGGCAGCGCCGCACGCAGGTTCTCGCCGATCTTGCCCTTGATCGCATCGGCATGGGCGATGACGTTCTCCAGCGTGCCGTATTCGGCCAGCCATTTCGCCGCAGTTTTCGGACCGCATTTGTCGACGCCGGGAATGTTGTCGACGCTGTCGCCCATCAGCGACAGCAGATCGACGATCTGGTCGGCGCGCACGCCGAACTTCGCCATCACCGACTCGTCGCTGTCGAGCCGGCTGCCGCTCATGGTGTTGACCAGCGCCACGCCGGCACCGTTGTCGAGCTGGCGCACCAGCTGCGCGAAATCCTTGTCGCCGGTGGAGATGGTCACCGCAAGCCCATCGGCGGCGCCCTGCACGGCCAGCGTGCCGATCACATCGTCGGCCTCCACGCCGGGCACGCGCAAAATCGGAATGCCCAGGGCTTCGACGATCTGCATCATCGGCTCGATCTGCGCGCGCAGGTCGTCGGGCATCGGCGGACGGTTGGCCTTGTACTGCGGATCCAGCGCGTCGCGGAAGGTCGGGCCGGAGGCGTCGACCACAAAGGCGATGTAGTCGGGTTTTTCCTTGATGTGCCCGCGCAGCATGTTGACGATGCCGAACAGCGCGCCGGTGGGCTCGCCCTGCGCGTTGCTCAGCGGGGGCAGCGCATGGAACGCGCGGTAGAGATAGGAAGAACCGTCGATCAGTACGAGTCGTGTCATGGGCAGTCGTGTCATCGGCAGATTCTACCCCCGCGCCCGCGCCGCCGAACCGCCTGCGCCGGCACGGACG
>JBGSID010000145.1:0-16376 GCA_041751895.1 Lysobacteraceae bacterium
TCCCGGCGCCATCGGACGTGCGTCCATGGTCGAGCGACGCGCGCTCCCTGCGGCGCACGCCATCATCGAATTGCGGCAATTCCAATGCGGCCAGCACGCTCATCTGCTGGTCGTCATCCAGCCGCGCCCATGGCGAACGCGCCCGACCACGGCAACCCTCGACCTGGTCGCGCCTCCCGACGCAGCGCTGTTTGAACCGATCGCGCAGCGCCGCTTCGTCCATCGCGTCAGGCCCGAATCTGCCCTTCGCATCGGCGAGAAGGGCGCGCATCGCGCCCTGTGCCGCTTCTTTTCCACGCCACAATCGCGGATCGAGGGCGACTTCGATGGTCTGCGCATCGATCGCATAGCGCGGCGTTCCGCGAAATCTTGGCCCGACAACATCGGCTTCCACATCGCATTCGCGCGGCGAGAGACTGGAGCAGACTTTCAGCGCACCGCCCGCAAGAAATAGTTCCCGTTCGGCGGCGCTTGCTGTGGTGGGAAGCTGCGCAGCCAGCGACAGGCCGACCCAGACGATCGGTGCGGCGACGACGCGGACACGACGTACGAACAATACGAACAAGGGGTTTTTCATGGACGTGGATGCTGTGCGTTCGCTGCGCAAACGGCAAGTCCTGCTCCGGTGCGTGTGTGCGACGTTGCGTCGGAGCGCTTGACGCCGCGCCGATGGCCGGGTTATTACAGCCCCGTTAATTTTTTTGTCGCCCGATGACGAAACCGAATCGACATATCCGGCACATCTGCCGGACTTTCTATCTCAGCGAATGGTGGGACGAGTAAGCCTGCCCGCTTGAATGACCGGGCCCTTCGCGGCTCGGCGGCCACAGCACAGCGCTGATCGGCCACATCATCCCGTTTCGATCCTGACACACGATCCCGGCACACGATCGCCGCACGCCTGTCGCGCTGCCGCGTCGTTCGTTCGCCTGCACGAGGCCATCATGACCCGCATCTCACCGCTCGCTTTCGCGATCTCCCTGCTGTTGTCCACACCTGCATTCACGCAGAACGCGTCCGCCCAGAGCACAACGGCACCCGATCCCGCGCAGGATGCGCCGACCGCTCAACAGAACGACCTCGACACCATCACCGTGACCGGTTCCAACCTGCGCGGGATCGATCTGCAGGAAGCGCAGCCGGTGATCGTGCTGGGCAGCGAAGAACTCAAACAGTTCGGCGCCAGCACCGTCGGCGACGCGCTCAAACAGGTCTCCGAAACCGGCGGCGGCACCGGCAATTTCAGTACCGCCAACTCCGGCGCGCTGCAGGCCGATTCCCCGGCCGGCAGCGCCGCCGCGTCATTGCGCGGCCTCGGCACCTCATCGACGCTGACGCTGGTCAACGGCCGCCGCATCGCGGTGTCGTCGTTCGCGAACGGCTCCGAGAATTTCGTCGACATCAACGCGATTCCGCTGGCGGCGGTGGACCGGATCGAAGTGCTGACCACCGGCGCATCGGCCATCTACGGTGCAGATGCTGTCGCCGGCGTGGTCAACGTGATCCTGCGCAAGGACTTCGAGGGCCTGCGCCTGGGCTTCAGCTACGGCGATTCCACGCGCGGCACCGATGAAGGCCGCACCAACGCCAATCTGGTCTACGGTTTTCACCGCGACCGCGTCGACGCGCTGCTGGTGGTCGATGCCTACCAGCGCAATGCGCTCTATGACCGTGACCGCCGAGTGTCGGCGGTCGAGCCGCGACCCTCGCAGCAGGGCATCTTCCCGAGCTTCAACGATCTTGACTTCGCCCAGGACGATATCGTCGAGGCCGGCTGCCCGGCCAGCCAGTTCGGCGTCGGCCGCTTCGGTGAATATTGTGGATTGAACCGCAACGCCTACACCGCGACCGACCCGGAAAGCCGCCAGCTCGGCGCTTACGGCACCTTGAACGCCAAGCTCAATGGCGGTCTCGAATACTTCACCGAACTCGCGCTGCAGCACAACAAGGCGCGCGCCGACGCCGCACCCGCACCATGGGACGCCGAGCTGTCCTTCAACAACCCCAGCATCCCGGCGGAGCTGCGCCAACGGTTCATCGACAATGGTTTCGACACCACGGCGCTGTATGCGTACGGCCGATTCCCGGATGCACGCACCATCGAAGTCACCACGAACAACTGGCGCTGGCTCAACGGCCTGCGCGGCAGCTTCGGCCGCTGGGACTGGGAAACCACGCTCACCGCCTCGCGCAGCAAGTCCGAGCAGAACGCGATCGCGGGCATCTACAACGTCGCGCGGATCGAAGCCGGTCTGTTCGGCGAACTGTGCGCCAATGGCGATGTCACCTGTACACCGGGCGTCGATGGCCTGTGGTACGACCCGTTCAACGGCCAGGCCGGCAACACCGGTCAGGTGCTGGATCTGGTCCGCGAAAAGGTGCCGCGCGACGGCGAATCCAAACTGTATGCCTGGGACGCCAAGCTCAGCGGCGACTGGGGCAGCATCGGCGGTCGCGCGGTGCCGTGGGCGTTCGGCGCCGAAGTCAGGCGTGAAGAGATCGCCGACGATCCATCGCCGCTCGCCACCGCTGACAGCAATGGCGATGTCCCCGTCTATGGCTTCGGATCCACTGCGGTCGAGGCCAAACGCACGCAGTGGGCGCTGTATGCGGAAACCAATCTGCCGCTGACCAGTACGCTCGATCTGCGCGTCGCCGGACGCTACGACCATTACGACGATTTCGGCGGCGACTTCAATCCGTCGGTCGGGTTCCGCTGGCGGCCCAGCGACATGTTCCTGCTGCGCGGCGGCTGGAATACCTCGTTCCGCGCGCCGTCGCTCGCCCAGGTCGGTGCCGGCACCACGCTCAGCTCGGGCGCGCTGCCGTGTTCGACCGGCAGCGAGTTCTTTGACAGCTACTGCGGCGGTTTCTCCGGCGACGACAGCTATCTGTCGGAGATCTACGGCAATCCGAATCTAGACCCGGAAACCTCCACCGCCTGGTATCTGGGCACGGTGTTCGAATTCGGCAGTCGCGCCACGCTGACCCTGGACTACTGGTCATTCGATCAGAAGGATCTGGTCGATATCGACGACCTCGAACTGTTCCGCCGCGCATTGACCGATCCGAGCCTGATCTACAACTCGCGCGCCAATCCGGGCGACATCGGCTATCTGGCGCCCGGCGCGATCGGCATCGCCACCCGCGGCGGTGCCATCGGCGACGCGATCGACGACGTGCAGCTGCAGCTGATCAACATCGGCCGGCAGAAGACCGAAGGCCTCGACATCGGCTTCGACTATCGCTTCGACGAAACCCCGCTCGGCCGCTTCAAGGCCTATACCGACGCCACGTGGACACGGTCGTTCGAGCGCAGCGAATCCTGCGATCCGAACGGCAGCGATACCCGGCGCGGCGTCGGGGCCTGCAGCGCGGGCGGCCAGCGTCTGGTCGAACGCGTCGGCGAGTTCCGCTACCCGGAATGGCTGGTCAACACCGGCGTGTCGTGGTCGCGCGGCGACTGGAGCGCGCGGCTGTGGGCGAATTACATCGACGGCTATTACGACGACGATCAGCGCGATGAAGTGCCGGCCGGTCGCAAGGTGGCATCGTGGACCACGCTCAACTTCAACATCGACTGGGACATCGACGACCGTCAGTCGATCGGCCTGAACATCAAGAACCTCGGCGACCGCGATCCGCCGGTGTCGCTGGGTTCGGCCAGCAATGTGGATCTGTACAACCACAACACGCTGGGCCGGTTCGTGACGTTCCGTTACACCTATCGTTACTGAGCACTGCCTGCACGCGGCGGGACGGCGTATCGTCGTTCCGCCGCGTCGCTGCGCAAACCGCTTCCACTGTTCCGCAACCGGCGAGGGAAACCGCCTTCGTCGAGCGTCTTCCGCTGTATCGAGGTAATCGATGTCGAACCCTCCTCCCGAGCCCGCGCCGGAGCGCGGCCTCAATACGCTGCTGGTGCTGCTGGGCATCGCCCTGCTGGCGGCGATCGTGGTGCCGTTCGTGCCTGCCGGCTTGTTCGAGCCCGGCGCACCGGTGGCGCTGGAGCGGTTCCGGATCGACCCCAATGCCGCAGGCACTGCGCTGTTCGGCACCAACGACGGCCGCGGCTTCCTGAATTTCCTGTTCGAAGGCCTTGCCAGCGGTGACCGCAACGGCGCAGCGGTCGGCGTGATCGCGCTGATCCTGATCATCGGCGGCTCGTTCGCACTGGTGAACGAAACCGGCGCGGTCGATCGCGGCCTGTTGCGCCTGATCGCGATGACCGGCGGGCGGCCGGCGTGGCTGCTCGGCAGTCTGTGCGTGGCGTTTTCGCTCGGCGGCGCGGTGTTCGGCATGGGCGAAGAGACCATCGCCTTCCTGGTGCTGTTGCTGCCTTTGGTGGACCGTCTCGGGCTGCCGCGCGAAAGTGCGGTGATGGCAACCTACATGGCCAGCCAGATCGGATTTGCCACGTCATGGATGAACCCCTTCAGCGTGCTGGTAGCGCAGAGCGTGGCCGAGCTACCGGCGCTGTCCGGCGCACCGCTGCGGATCGGCGTCTGGGCGGCGTTCACGCTGATCACCGTGCTCTTCACCCTGCGCTACGCCGCGCGGCATCGCAGGGCGGGCGATCACGATGTCGCCACGATGCAACAGCAGGCACCCCTGCGCGGCAGCGACCGGATCGTGCTGCTGGCGATCAGCGCGACCGTGGCGTGGATCGTCTGGGGCATCACCCAACGCGGCTACTACCTGCCGGAGCTGGCGGCGCAATTCTTCACGCTCGGGTTGTTCTCGGCCTTGACCATCCGCATCAATCGCCGCGCCGATGCCAACCGGCTTGCCGAGGTGTTCACGGACGGCGTGAAGAATCTGGTCCCGGTCGCGCTGGTGATCGGCGCGGCCAAGGGCATGCTCTGGCTGCTGGGCGGCAGCGATCCGCACAAGGCTTCCGTGCTCAACACCTTGCTGTACGGCATGGGCCACGCACTCGAAGGCTGGCCGACGATGGCCTCGGCGCTGGGCATGCTCGCGTTCCAGTCGGTGTTCAACTTCTTCGTGACCTCGGGCTCGGCGCAGGCGGCGATCACCATGCCGCTGATGGCAGGTCTGGGCGATATCGTCGGCGTGACGCGCCAGGTATCGGTGCTCGCGTTCCAGCTCGGCGACGGCCTCACCAATCTTGTAGTGCCGACCTCGGCGACGATGATGGGCGCGATCGGCGTGGCCGGGATCGGCTGGGGCCGCTGGATGCGCGCGATCTGGCGCTTCGGCGTCCTGCTGATGGCGATGGCAGCGGTGGCGGTGATGATCGCCGTGAGCATCGGTTATGCATGAGCCCGAGCACCCGCGCGATGAGACACCCGGCCGACCATCGCAAAGTGAAGACCTGCCCCGCTGCCTGACTGATCCGCAATGACGGGCTACGATAGCCGGATGAACGACACTGCCACGCCTTTCAAGATCGCCAGCTGGAACCTCAACTCGCTCAACGTGCGCCTGCCGCATCTGGAGCAATGGCTGCAGGATGCCGCGCCCGATGTGGTTGGCCTGCAGGAGACGAAACTCGAAGACAACCGCTTTCCCGACACGGTGCTGGCGGGGCTCGGCTATCGCAGCGTGTTCGCCGGCCAAAAGACCTACAACGGCGTCGCGCTGCTCGCACGCGGGCATGCGCTGGAGGACGTGCAACTCGGGATTCCCGATTTCGACGACGCCCAGCGGCGCGCGATCGCCGCGACCGTCAACGGCGTACGTATCGTCAATCTGTACGTGGTCAACGGCCAGGACGTGGGCACCGAGAAGTACGCGTACAAACTGCGCTGGCTCGACGCCGTGCATGCCTGGATCGCCGATGAATTGAGCCGGCATCCGCAGCTGGTGGTGATGGGCGATTTCAACATCGCACCGGACGATCGCGACGTGCACGATCCGGCAGTGTGGAACGACGACAGCATCCTCACCTCCACCGCCGAACGCGCGGCGCTGCAGCGGTTGCTCGATCTGGGCCTGCACGATGCCTACCGTCTGCATCACAGCGAAGGCGGCTTCTTCAGCTGGTGGGATTACCGCCAGGCCGGCTTCCGCCGCAACCTCGGTCTGCGCATCGATCTGACCTTGGTGTCAGATGCCCTGCGCGACAAGGCGACATCGGCGGATATCGATCGCGAACCGCGCACGTGGGAACGACCGAGCGACCATGCACCGGTGTGGGTGCAGATCGGATAGGTGATGGGTCTTGCATGGACCTGCATGGCGATGACGAAAAAAAAGCCCGGAAATTCCTGGCTTTTTTGTTGCGAACACACGCGATGGAATCAGCGCGCGCGACCTCGCGTGAACAGGTTGATCAACAGCAACAGGATCACCGCACCGCCCAATGAGGCGAGGAGCCCGAGAACGGAGAAGTCACCCGTATTCGCCGTACCGGAGCCGAGCATCGGCGCGAGCAGGTAGCCGCCAAGAAAGGAACCCACGATACCGACAACGACATTGAGCAGGATGCCCTGCTGACCGTCGCGTTTCATGATGATGCTGGCAAGCCAACCGATGATGCCGCCGACGATCAACCAGATGATGATGTTCATACTTGTTTTCTCCACGTTGTTTGAATTTGACGTGCACGACCCATGATGGGAGGCCGGTACGTCTTTCGAAATGCGGTGCGTCATTCTGCGACTCCCGGGAAGGCAACCGGAATGTTTGCCGGAGGCTTCTGCGGAGTGGCATGACGTCGCACGAGTCAAGCCTGGAGGAAACGATGCGGCATCGGTGGCTGATGCCGGTTTCTGTTCAGCCGAATATCATTTGCAGCGAAAAATGGCTTGAAAAACGGCTTTTTCGCGCTTTTCGCATTGCTTTGCGCATGAAACGCTATTCGCCGAAATGCATTCTGCACGCCCCATTTCACGGGCCTTCGACGCGCTGCGCGAAGATCTACAGCGCGGAATCGCTAGGGCTTTGGTTGTTCGGGCTCAGTTGCCGGCATGCTTTTCAGGGCCGCCGCCATTGCGCCGATGCCGCCGGCCAGCAGTCCGAGCATCAACAGGGTGTTGAACAGACTCGTGGGCTGGAAGTAGATCCGGAGATTCACAAGAATGCCGGCGAGAATGATCACCAGACCGGCGGCGAGCAGCAGCCAGCCCGCCATGGATTTTCCGTTGAAGAAGATCAGGCCGACGCCTGCGATGAAGGGCACCAGCGACAGGCCGAAGCTGCTGTAACCGTAAAAGCTCCAGAAGCCGCCCGAGCTGATCGTGACCTGGTTGGTCAGCAGCCAACCACCGGCGACCGCGCACAACATGCCGATGAAGAACTGTGGAACGCCACCGGGTGTACCGCCTGCGCCTTTCATGATGTGAGCCTTGTCCGAAACAATCCGGGCGCGATGATAGCGCGTGAGATCCGATGCGCCCGCCGGGCGCTCAACGCAGCAACTGCAGCAATGCGGCGCGCGGCAACTTGCCGGTGTCGTTGCGAGGCAGGGCGTCGACGAGGCGCAGGCGACGCGGCAGGAACACCGGGTCGATGCCTTGACGCAACGCCTCCAGGATCCCGGCCTCGTCGAGACCGGGTGCGACTGCGATCGCGGCGATGCGGCCAACGCCGGTCACGTCGCAGATGTCGAGCTGCAGAACGACGCCATCCTCGACACCGGGTACCGCGAGCAGGCGACGGGTGAGGTCGCCGAGCGACGCGCGTTTTCCGGCGATTTCCAGCAGGTCAGACTGCCGGCCACAGAGCAGGAAGCGACCGTCGTCGTGAAGTTCGATCAGATCGGCCAATACCACCGGCACCGGCAGGTGTGGTGCATGGACCAGGGTTCCGTCGGGTTGCGGCTGCAGAATCACGCCCGGGAAGCTCTGCCACATCGTCTCTTCCGCAGTACGGCGGTGCGCGATGACACAGGTCTCGGTGGAGCCGAACAGTTCGCGCACCTCGCAGCCGAAACGCTGTTCGGCAGCGGTGGCCAACGCCTGCGACAGCGGTGCGGTCGCGGTGACGATGCCGGCTAACGGCGGCAGCGCGATGCCCGATTCCACCAGCGCGCGCAGATGCACTGGCGTGGTCACGAGCAATGCGGGCATGGCGGCGACGCGCAGTGCATCGGCGACGTCTTCCGGGAAAAACGGCCTGCCGCGATACACCGTAGCAGGCGTGAGCAGCGGCAACAGCACCGACAGTTCCATCCCGTACATATGCTGCGGCGGCACGGTGGCGACGATCGGCAGCACCTCGCCCTGCTGCGCTTCGCCCTGCGGCCACAGATGGCGCAGCGCGGCAGCGTTCTGCGCAGTGCTGGTTCGGAGAGCCGCCCAGGTTTTGGCATTGGGTTTGGGCATGCCGGTGCTGCCGGAGGTGAAACCGATCATCGCCAGCGCATCGGCATCGACTTCAGGCCATGCCGCTTCAGGCAGCGCGCCATCAGACAGCGGCCTTTCCTGCACGGGGAGGCATCCGGGCAACACATGCAGCCGAGGTGGCGCGGGGGAAAGCTCGGTGTCGGCAATGCAATAACCATCGGGATGATGGCGTAGCACTTCATCGATCGCGGCTGGCGTGCGCGACGACGGCAACAGATTGGTCTGGCCGCGCAGTGCGGCGGCGCAGAAAGCAACAAGGAATCGGTAGCGGTCTTCGCACAGGTTGATGGCGCAGGCCGCCTGCGGTAATCCTGCAGCGACACCACGAACGTCGGCGAGGAACGCGGCGACCGTGACGCGACCCTGGCCATCGAAGACGAAACTGCGATCGGCAGGGCCCTCCACGAACACGACCCTCTGTTGCGACGACGACTGCGTCGCCGCTTCCGCGCCGATGGTTTCGATCACTGCCGCCATAGGTTCCGCCGCTCCCGCCTAGCCTGCTCAAGCACGCGAGTGTGCCTGCCCCGCGATTAGCTTACGCTGGGTGGCCTGTTGCCCTCAAACCGCCGTCATCCGTGAACGCGCCTGTCGATACTGCCGGAAACACCACGAGTGACCGCACTGAGAGCGACCACACTGCAAGCTTTGGCTCCGTGCAATGCGCCTGGTGGCCTTATTCCCGGGGCGAGAGCGCAACACCACGGGTGCTGGGCTGGCTCGGTGGCCTCTGGGACATGGCGCCAGAAGCGCTGAACCTGACCCGCGACGCCCGTGGCAGACCGCATCTGGACGGCGGCAACCACCACGCCGATCTCAACTGGAGCCACAGCGGCGACTGGCTGATCGCCGCCTGCGCGACACGCGCCCGCGTCGGCGTCGATATCGAGTTATTGCGGCCTCGGCCCAAAGCCTTGGCGCTTGCGAAGCGGTTCTTCGCGGCGGATGAAGCCGCGTGGCTGCAGACGCTGGCCGACGATCCGGCGGCCCTCGAACATGCATTCACCCGGCTGTGGTGCGCAAAGGAAGCGGTGTTGAAGGCCCATGGCCACGGGCTGTCATTCGGGTTGGAAAAGCTGCTGTTCGAACTCGACGAGGACGCCACGCCACGATTGATGGCTTGCGACCCGGACCTGGGAACACCGGAAGACTGGCAGTTGCACACATGGTCACCCGTTGCCGGATATCTGGCGACATTGGCCTGCAGCGCTGCGGTAGCAGGCGCCGTAGGCGGGGCTTGAGCCGTCCCGAGAACGCCCGATCGCCCCGGCTCCATGGTCCGTCCCGCATAATTCCCCACGATGACCGCCCACACCCTCCCTGCCGCCGCATCCGACGACCTCAAGGCCGGCCTGCAGGCGCTGAATCTCGACCCTGCGCTGGGCGAACCACTGGCGGCATACCTCGCGCTGATGCTGCGCTGGAACGCCACCTACAACCTCACCGCGATCCGCGACCCGCGCGAGATGGTGACCAAGCATCTGCTGGATTCATTGGCGATGGCGCCGTCCGTGAGTGGCATCTGCACCCTCGCCGACCTCGGCACAGGCCCCGGACTGCCCGGGATTCCGCTGGCCATCGCCCATCCCGGGCTGCGCGTGACGCTGGTGGAATCGAACGGCAAGAAAGCCCGGTTCATGCGCGAGGCGCTGCGCACCTTGAGCCTGACCAACGCCGAGGTGGCGGAATCGCGGATCGAGGCCCTGGATCGCCCAGGCGCCTTCGAGGCCATCACTGCCCGCGCGCTCGCCACCTTGCCGCAGATCGTGGCGCTGGGTGGCCATCTGTTGGCGCCCGACGGAGTGCTGATCGCGATGAAAGGTACCCGGCCGGACACTGAGATCGCAGCGCTGCCCGCCGGTTGGGAAATGCGCGAGATTCAGCCGCTGAACGTGCCCGGACTGGCCGCAGAACGGCATCTGGTGGTCGTCGGCAGGACGCATTCGACCAACGATTGACGGCAACGGCCGCCCGCAACAGGCATAATCCCCGGTTCGGCCCGCACCGCCCGGCGCGGACTTCCCCGGCTTCGGCCCGGCTTCACGACACTTCCGGACCCAACCATGGCCCGCATCATCGCCATCGCCAACCAGAAAGGCGGAGTCGGCAAGACCACCACCTCGGTCAATCTCGCCGCCGCGCTCGCGCTCGCGCCCAAGCGCGTGCTGCTGGTCGATCTCGACGCCCAGGGCAACGCCACCATGGGCAGCGGCATCGACAAACGCGAGCTGGCTGGCTCCACCTGCGACGTGATGCTGGAAGAAATGCACGCCACTGATGTGATCGTGCGGACGCCGGAAGGTTTCGACCTGATGCCCGGCAATGGCGACCTCACCGCCGCTGAAATCGAACTGATGGATGAACCGGGCCGCGAGCAGCGGCTGCGTCGCGCGCTGGAAACCCTGCGCGACCGCTACGAATTCATCCTGATCGACTGCCCACCGGCGCTGTCGTTGCTGACCCTCAATGCGCTGACGGCCGCCGACTCGATCCTCGTGCCGATGCAGTGCGAGTACTACGCGCTGGAAGGCCTGACCGCACTGCTGCAAACCATCGACGCATTGAAAGCCAAGCTCAACCCCGACCTCGAAATCGAAGGCGTCCTGCGCACCATGTTCGACGTGCGCAACAATCTCGCCAACGCGGTCTCGGCGGACCTCACCGCGCACTTCGGCGATAAAGTCTTCCGAACCATCATCCCGCGCAACGTGCGCCTGGCCGAGGCACCCAGCCACGGCCAGAGCATCGTCGGTTACGACAGGGGTTCGCGCGGGGCTATCGCCTATCTCGGTCTGGCCGGCGAAGTCATCCGCCACCAGCGCGAACGCGCGCAACAGGCCGGCCCCAGCGCTGCACGCACCACGACTCCGGAGACTCGCGCATGACTGTTGCGAAGAAGCCGCGCGGCCTCGGCCGTGGCCTCGAAGCCCTGCTCGGTCCCAAAGCCGCTGCTGAAGCGCCTGCTCTCGAAGCGACGCCCAGCGACACGCTGCGGGTGTTGCCGATCGACGCACTGACCCCCGGCAAGTACCAGCCACGGCGCGCGATGGACCCGGGCAAGCTCACCGAGCTGGCCGAGTCGATCAAGGCCCAGGGCGTGATCCAGCCGGTGGTGGTGCGTGAGATCGACAAGGACAAAGGCGGCAAGGTCTACGAGATCATCGCCGGCGAGCGCCGCTGGCGCGCGTCGCAGCAGGCCGGGCTGACCGAGATCCCGGTAGTCATCCGCGAAGTCGACGACCGCACCGTGGTCGCGATGGCGCTGATCGAGAACATCCAGCGCGAAGACCTCAACCCGCTGGAAGAAGCACAGGCGCTGCAGCGCCTGATCGACGAATTCGATCTCACCCACGCGCAGGCTGCAGAAGCCGTCGGCCGCTCGCGCGCTGCGGTCTCGAACCTGCTGCGCCTGCTCGAACTGCCGGCCGACATCCGCACGTTGGTGGAAACCCGCGCGCTGGAAATGGGCCACGCCCGCGCGCTGCTGTCGCTGGCACCACAGGCCGCGATCGCGCTGGCGCGCCAGGCCGCCGAACTCGGCTGGTCGGTCCGCGAAGTCGAGCACCGCGTGCAGCAGTACAGCGCCGGACAGGTTCCGACCGGGAACAAGGCAAAAGCCACCAACGGTGCCAAGGCCAAACCGCAGGCCGACATCGTCGCGCTGGAACGCGATCTGTCCGAATCACTGGGCACCCAGGTCAATGTGCTGCACGGTCGCGGCGGCAAGGGCCGACTGGTGATCCACTACACCGATCTGGACACCTTGGACGGCGTGCTGGAACGGCTGAAGACGCGGGGATAGCCTGTAGCACATCCGTGCTACATTCCCTGCATCCACCGCCACGAGGACATCGCGATGTCGACCACCACCATCCGCATCCCCGATGAATTGAAAGCCCGCCTGGCGCGGATCGCCGAACGGGAAGGCATGTCCACCCACGGGTTGATTGTCGAAGCCATCGCCGAAAAAGCCGATGCGCTGGAGCAGCGCCAGTCGTTCTACGCCGAGGCCAAAGAGCGTTACGCGCATGTTCTGGCGACGGGAGAATCGATTCCGTGGGCGGAGATGCGCAGCTATCTTCAGGCCAGAGCAGCAGGCGACACCGCAGATCTCCCGAAACCCAGAAAGATCACCGGCTGACGCCATGGCCGACGTTCAACTGGCTGGCCGCATCGGCCAGGATGTCCTGCGGATTGCAGACCATCTGGAACTCCACGATGTTGCGGATGCGTCCCAACGCATCAACACCATCATCGCAGCGATCGATATCCTCGCGTCGAATCCATTGATCGGCCGCCCTGTCGAAGACGGCATGCGCGAACTCGTGATCGGACGGGACCGCAACGGGTATCTCGCGCTTTATACCTATGACGAGACCTTCGATCTCGTCCTCGTCCTCGCGATTCGCGCGCAACGGGAAGCCGGATATTTTCGCCCATGAACACTAGCCCCCACCTCTCCGTCGTTGTCCCCGTCTTCAACGAGCGCGACAACGTCACCCCGCTGATCAACGAGATCACCTCTGCGCTGCGTGGAGTGACCGAGTTCGAGATCGTCTACGTCGACGACTACTCGCGCGACGACACGCTCGCCGTGCTTCAGGCACTGAAAGCCACAGTGCCGGAACTCCGTGTGATCAGGCACATCAGCCAGAGCGGGCAGAGCACTGCGGTGCGCAACGGCGTGAAAGCCGCGCGCGGCGCCTGGATCGCCACGCTCGACGGCGACGGCCAGAACGATCCGGCCGATATCCCGAAACTGCTCGCCGAACGCGAGAAATCCGCTGCCAATGTGAAACTGTTCGCCGGCTGGCGCGTCAATCGCAAGGACACCGGCAGCAAGCGCTGGGCATCGAAATTCGCCAATGCGATCCGCAGCCGCATGCTGCAGGACGCCACGCCGGACACTGGCTGCGGCATCAAACTGTTCGAACGCGAGGCCTTCCTCGACCTGCCCTACTTCAACCACATGCACCGCTATCTGCCGGCACTGATGCAGCGCGCCGGCTGGAAGACGATCAGCGTGCCGGTGAATCACCGTCATCGCGCCAGCGGCGTGTCGAAGTACAACAACCTCAACCGCGCATTGGTCGGGCTTCGCGATCTGCGTGGCGTGGCGTGGCTGATCGCACGCAGCAAGCGCACCGCCGTCGAGGAAATCTGACCGTGGACGCCATCCCCGTCGACATCATGAATTCGCCGATTCCATGGCTGGTGTGGACCGGTATCCACATGAGCCCGTGGAAACTGATCGGCCTGACCGGCGCGCTGATGTTCGGCGGCCGCTGGCTGGTGCAGTTCATCGCCAGCAAGCGCCAGGGCAAACCGGTGATTCCGCGCCTGTTCTGGTACATGAGCATCGCCGGCAGCCTGATGACATTGAGCTACTTCCTGTTCTCATCGAAGCAGGATTCGGTCGGGATCGTGCAGAACCTGTTTCCGGCCTTCACCGCCTGCTACAGCCTGTATCTGGACATCAGACATCGCGGCTGGCACCGGGATCGCAATACGCACTGAGCCCGACGACTCGCCGACCTGACCCTCTGCCCATTCGGTCAGTACGACACCCCATGGGTTTCGTGTAGTCTCGTCCGGGCCTCCGGGGGGGAGGCGATCAAACAGGAAAGGGAATCATGGCTCGCTGGCAACGGTGGGGGATTGCAGGTCTGGCTTTGGCGCCGGGTGTCGCTTGGGCGCAGGCAGTGAGTGAAGAGGTTGTGCATTCTGTGTGGCTCGTCACCTGCGCCGGTCTGGTGCTGATGATGCAACCGGGCTTCGCACTGCTCGAAAGTGGATTCTGCCGCGCGAAGAACGCGGTCAACGTGATCATGAAGAACTTCACCGACTGCGCGATCGCCTCATTGGCGTATTGGGCGGTCGGTTTCGGGTTGATGTTCGGACTCAGCTGGAACGGCGTGATCGGGGTCAGCGACTTCTTTCCCAGCGGCGACGGCGCATCGCTCATCAATGTGCTGTACCAGACCTTCTTCGCCGCCACCGCCGCGACCATCATCAGCGGCGCGGTGGCCGAACGCATCCGCTTCACACCGTATCTGGTCGGCTCGATCGTGGTGGTCTGCCTGATCTATCCGCTGTATGGCGCCTGGGTATGGGGCGGCACGGCGGATAACGCGGGTTGGCTGCGCGGCATGGGCTTTCTCGATACCGCCGGTGGTGCTGCCGTGCATACCGTCGGCGGCTTCACCGCACTCGCTGCAGTGATGGTGGTCGGTCCGCGCTTCGGCCGCTTCTCGCGTACCGGCGAATCGCGCACGATCCCCGGCCACAATCTGCCGCTGGCGGCACTCGGCGCCTTCCTGCTCTGGGTGGGCTGGATCGGCTTCAACGGCGGCGCGACCGATACGGATTTCAAGGATCTCGGCCTCATCGTGCTCAACACCCACCTCGGAGCCGCAGCCGGCGTGCTGGGCGCGATGCTGGCACTGGGCATCAACCGCCGCCCGCTGTTGATGTCGGCGGTGATCAATGGCGCGCTCGGTGGTCTGGTGTCGATTACCGCTGGCGCGAAATACATCGATCCCGCCTTTGCGGTGATCACCGGCATGATCGGTGGCATGGTCGCAGTGGTTGGCCCGGCCGTGCTGCAGCGGATGAAGATCGACGATGTGGTCGATGCGGTCTCGGTGCATGGTTTCTGCGGCGTCTGGGGAACACTGGCGACCGGTCTGTTCATGCGCGGTCATCTTTTCGACCCGAAGCAGATCGGCGTGCAGGCGCTCGGCGCGATCGTCGCCGTGCTCTGGTCATTCACCATCGGCTGGGTCGTCTACAAAGTGCTGGACATGACGATGGGCTTGCGCGCGAGCACCGAGCACGAGCAACGCGGCCTCGATTACACCGAGCATTACGAGATCGGCTACGGCGAGTTCATGGCTGCGCGCACGCACCGCGATCTCGGCGGAGAAGACTGAGTCATGGTCGCCAATGACAGCAGCATGGGGCTGAATTATCGGCGCCGGGTCATCTACAAGGCATTGAACGATACCTTCGCCGATCCGAAAGAGATCCGGCACTACTACGATCTGTGGCAACGCGAGCACAGCCACGAGGCGCATTTCGTGGTGACGCGTTTCGCAGCGGTGATCGCCAAGACCGCCAACTTCAATACCGAACAACGGGCGATCTTCCAGCGCCGCCTGTTCAACGGTTTGACCCAGCCCTACGAAAGTCTGCCGCGCGTGCCGGACGCCTGGATGCCCGCCGCCAATCAGACAGGGCCCATCCAGGCCGTCAGCATCGAAAGCATTGCCCCATCGCACATTGCCGCAGATGCGGCCCCCCAGCCGGTCGAAGAGATACCGGCAGGACGCTACGAACTGCCGGAACGGATCGTATTCAGGGCGTTCGCAGCCGCGATCTCAGCAGCGATCATCGCCAAGGCGGATCGTCACAAAGGTCTGTTGGCGCAGGCGGTGGATGATCTCGACACCGGCCGGACCAGCCGCGAGCAGGCATTGCATCAACTGTTCAAAAGCTGGTCGACCGAACGCTTCGCGCCCGAGGCGCTGCCGCAAACGCGCTCGCAGGAAGATCTCCGTCATTTCGCGCACCAGCTGTATCTGCTTGCCGCCGATCTGCTCGGGCCGATGCAGGCCGATCGTCTGCTGACGCAGGCCGCGAGCGCCGCAGAGAGGTTGCCGGAAGCGGCCGATTTTTCGCCGCAGATGCTGTTGTGACCGCCGCGCTTCAGCCGACTGAAGCGCGCACCCGCAATCCCGTGTAGACCAGCACCAGCGCCGCAAGGGCGATGCCGATCATCTGCCATTCCTCGGGCTTGAGTGTCGTCACGATCGCCACCATCGCCGCGAACGACACCAGCGGGATGATCATTCCACCGGGCAGCACGAACGGTTCACCGCGCTCGCGCAGATCGATCCGCTGCGCACGCCACGCTGCGACGCTGACCAGGCCGTACATCAGGCAGATCGCGCCGCCTGAAATCAACGCCAACTTGTCGAAGCTGCCGCCCAGCGCCAGCACCCACGCCAAGCCCGCGTGCACCGCGAGCGCCAGCAGCGGCACGCGATGGCGGGCGGTGACCCGGCC
>JBGSID010000146.1:0-7089 GCA_041751895.1 Lysobacteraceae bacterium
AGTGGCGCTGGTCGCCGCAGACCAGCGGCGCGGCCTCACTGCTGATCACCGACGGCCGTATCGTCCCCGACGATCGCGGCCTGCCCGCGTTCCAGAACACCGCAACGCGCGCACTGCTCTTGGTACAGCAGTGGCAGGGCGCGCGCGACAGCGTGATGTTGAACGTGCTCGGCAGTGACAGCGATGCCGGCGGCGCCGTCGGTGCCTGGATCGATGCGCGCGCCAACCGCGGCAACAGCACCCATCGCTACGGCGCATTCCAACTCGGGCGCGATCTGGCATGGGGCGCCTGGCCGATCAATAACGATGTTCGCGGTGCGTATTACCGTATCGACTACCGGCGTGCACGCTGGAGCTGGAATACCGGGATTGATCGCATCGAATCGATTTCCGGGGCTGGCTTCGACGGCTGGTACGGCAACGGTTTCCTGCGCTACCAGGCCAGTCCTCGCATCGGCTACGGCGGCGGCATATCGGCGCGCGACGGCAGCAGCAGGAGCAGCAGCGCGCAGACGCTGCAGCTGTATCTCGACACGCAATCGCGTTGGGGCCAGACCCGGCTGCAGTACGACACCGCGCACGACGCCACCGGCAGCAACAGCTGGCAGGTCCTGGCCGATCACTCGCTGCGCCTGCGTGAAGGCTGGCGCCTGTCGCTATCGGCTGGCCTTGGCGAACTCGCCAACGGTGCGGCCCGTCCTGGTCGCACTACCAGCCTCGCCGCCTACGGCGGTTTCGATCTCACCGACAACCTGTCGATCGACGGCACCACGCGTTGGACCCGGGGCGGCGGCGATGCGGATGCGCGCGGCCTCGATCTGAACCTCGGCGCACGCTGGCGGATCGCACCGCGTTGGTCGGTGCTCGGCAGCATCAGCGAAAATCGCGGTAACCGGCGTTCGCCGTTCGTGCTTGACCCACTGACCAATCAGCCAATCTTCGACAACCTGCCGAACGACCGCACCGTACAGCTCAGCCTGCGGTACGACTACAGCGGGGGCCGTTCGCGCCCGGTGCTCGGCGGGCCGGCGAATGCTGCCACCGGTCGCATCGCCGGCAGCGTATTCCTTGACGACAACGGCGATGGCGTGCGTTCGGCGTCTGAACTTCCGGCCGCGAACGTCACCATCACCCTCGACGACCGCTACACCGTCCGCACCGACGATCAGGGACGATTCGTGTTCGAACGGGTTGCGGTCGGCGCCCACACCATCAACGTGATCTCCGACAACCTGCCGTTGCCCTGGTTCATCGATGAAACTCGTGCACGTCAGAACATCCTGGTCGATGTACGCGCCGACACCCCTGTGGACATCGGCGCCGAACGCTCGCGCTGAGGCGATCCACCGCCTCCGGATCGCGCTGGCCATCGGTCGCTTTCGCCGATGGCCGCCACGAGCACACCATGCACCGGCGGCATGCACCTGCATATCACACCCGGTGCATCACACTCCGCGCAAGACCTGCCGAACGGTCAGCAACACGATGTAGAGATCGAGCGCCACGGACCAGCGCCGCAGATAGTCGAGGTCGAAGCGCACCCGGTTCTCCATCTTGTCGATGGTTTCCGTCTCGCCACGGAGGCCATGCACCTGTGCCCAACCGGTCAGGCCCGGGCGCACTTTATGGCGGACCATGTAGCCGCGGATCAGGCCACGGTAGTGTTCGTTGTGCGGCACCGCATGCGGGCGCGGCCCGACCAGACTCATGTCTCCACGCAGGATATTGAACAACTGCGGCAATTCATCGATCGATGATTTGCGGATGAATCTGCCCAACCGCGTCACCCGCGCGTCACCTTTGGTCGCCTGCACGACGTCACCGGACGCACACGCGGACACCGTCATCGAGCGGAACTTGTAGATCGAAAACGGACGACCATCGGTCCCGTATCGCACCTGCTTGAAAATGGCCGACCCCGGCGATTCCCACCGGATGAGCAGCGCGACGACGGCAAGCAACGGCGCAAGCGCGATCAAGGCCAGCGCCGAACCGAAGATATCGAATCCGCGTTTGATCGCGCCGGGCAAACCACAGTCGGGGCGCCCGATCACCGTGTACACCGGAATCCCCGTGACCCATGACAGCGATTCCTGGATCGGTTTGAACGCGACGAAATCGTGCAGGTAATGCACCGACGCGGCAGAGTCGAGCAATTGATCCATCACGACACCGATGCGTTGCGCGGCTTCCATCGGCAGCGAAATGAACACATGATCGACCGGCTCGCAGGCGATATGTGCCGCGATACCGTCGATGCGCGCGATGATCGGCACAACGCCGCCTGCAGGTAGACGGGAAGTATCGCGATCTTCGTAGAAGCCACGGAAATCGACCGAAACGAACGGGTCTTGCGTGAGCGTGGTGACGAATTCGAGACTCGCTTCCGATACGGCCACCACCACGACTTTGCAGGGTTTTGCACGCAATGGCGCCGATATCGCAAGTCGCGTCGCAAGCAGGCTCCACATGACCATCGCCGGCACATAAATGACACCGAACAGCAGGCCTTCACGCACCGCCTCGAGGTTGCCACCCATGATCGCAACCAGCAGCGCGACGACCGCGCTGAGCTGAAATGCCTTCGTCGTGGCCGATGCAGCGACATACAGGAAACGGCTCTGCTGTCTCGCCACTTCGTCGGTGTCGACGCCGCCAGTGACGAAGATGAAGATCGCGACCACCAGCACCAATGCCGGCAGCACGACGGCATTCAAATCGAAACTCAAACCGATGCCGGCCACGAAGGCGGCGAGCAATGGCACGCCATATCGGATGAAGATCGTCATGCCCGGCCGAATTGCTGCCAGCTCGCTGTGTGCCTGTGTATACATATCGTTCCCCTGGATACGATAGAAATGCTGTTTTCCTTACGGTCCGACTGAACCCGCCCCTTTGAACGCCCTAACCGGGCCGCGACTCAGCGCCCATGTCGGAGATAGCAAGATGTCGGCCATGCATTCGCGTGGAAACAGGAACATTTCGCAACAACACCTGAAAAACAGCCATCCAGCGTGATACGCGGCACATGAAGACGTAGTCATTGAATATAACGATCGATTCGATAGAAAAAATCACTCGATTAATCGCCGATAACGGCACGACTCTTGCACCTTATATTTTCGTGAACACCTTGAAAGACGATGTTCATGGCACAGGTCCGAGTCACGTCACACGCGTCGCGACGACCTGACACACGCATTAGAGGCTTGTCTCAGGTGCGGGCGGTTCACTGCCTGTGCATATCGCAGAAGAGGTTGTTCGCATGGACGTTTCCAAGGGCATCAAGGCGGATACCGACGCGATACGTCATGTAACGCCATCCTTGGCGCGCGATCGAAATATGTCCCAGCGTTCCGTTTGGCAAGTGGCGCGTGCATGCGCCTTCACATGCATGTCTGCGGTGCTGCTGTGCCTATTGCTGCCGCAGGCCGCGTTTTCACAGCAAAGCCAGAGCGCGACGAAAGCACTGCGTCTGCTGGAAATCGCCGACAGCCAATTACCGTCGGCACCGGACACCACGCGGTTACCGCAGCGCGGCAACAGCATCGGCGCAACGTCGGGCGATATCGATTACGACTTGCGCGAGCGTCCGACCGCACCCGCACAATTGAATCTGTCGACGACCGTCGAAACGCGCGTCGAGAACCGCACCACGAACGCCGCCGGCGGAAACGGTGGGCGCCCAACCGCGCAACTGGATCGTCCCGTTGAAAAGATGGCGACGAACGCGGCGCTCGAATTCAGGCAACTGGTGACGCAAACCGTCGGTCAGGATCTGCCGCTCTTTGGCGAGAACGTGTTCCGCGACGGCTCGGGCCTGACCGATGTCGATCCGCTGACGGTGCCGGCCGATTATCGCGTCGGCCCGGGCGACCAGTTGCTGATCCACGCCTGGGGGCAGATCAGCATCGATTTCCAGGGCCCGGTTGGCCGCTCCGGCTCGATCTTCCTGCAGGGCATTGGCGATGTCGCCGTGGCAGGCCTGCGCCTGGACGAAGCCCGCGACCTGATTCGCGGCATCGTCTCCACCCAGTACCGCGACTTCCAGCTGACGGTGTCGTTGGCGCAGCTGCGCGACATCCGTATCTATATGAGTGGTTTCGTGCAGTCGCCGGGCGTACATACCGTGCCGTCGACCGCCACCGCGCTGTATGGTCTGCTCAGTGCCGGTGGGCCGGCGCCAGCAGCCGACCTGCGCCGGATCGAACTGCGCCGTGGTGGCCGCACCATCGCCACGCTCGACAGCTACCGCTTCCTGATCGAAGGCGACAAGTCCGGCGACCCGCAGCTGCTGCCCGGCGATGTGCTGTATCTGCCGCCGGCACAGGGGTTCGCAGCAATCGCCGGCAGCGTGAAGCGCCCGGCGATCTATCACCTCGATGGCGCCACGACCCTGCATGACCTGCTCGGGTATGCCGGCGGCACCACCGTGACCGCCGACCTGCTGCAGGCGCGGATCGAACGGATCGAAGACGGTCGGCGCACGGTGCAGCGCATCGAAGGCGACGCACGCCGCAGCACGATCCCGCTGCGCGACGGCGACATCGTGCTGCTGGTGCCGGCCTCACCACGGTTCGATGCCAGCATCACCGTCAGCGGCCATGTCGCGGTGCCGCTGCGCCAGCCCTGGCGTGCCGGCATGACGGTCAGCGACGCCCTCCCCGACGCCGCCTCGCTGATGCCGTACGCGACGTGGTCGCAACAGAACGCACGCAATCCACTCAACGGCATGGCGGCAGCGCCCAACGAAAAACCGGCGCCACCACGTTTGGCGGAAGTGAATTGGGATCACGCTGCGATCGAGCGGATCGATCCGTCCACATTGAAATCCAGTCTGATCGATTTCGATCTCGGCGCAGCGTTGGCGTCACCGCACGGCGCCCCCGATCCAGTCCTGCAGCCCGGCGACACCATCCTCGTCTACGCGAAGGACGATTTCGCGCAGCCGGAGCACAAGCGCCTGCGCATGGTGCGGGTGGAGGGCGAAGTCGCGGTGCCCGGCGTGTATTCGATGGCAGTCGGCGACACCCTGCACGATGCGATCGCGCGTGCGGGTGGGCCGACGCGCGGCGCCTATCTCTACGGCACGCTGCTGAGCCGTGCGAGCGCCCGCGCCGAGGAAGCGAAACGGCTGCGTCAGGCCGTCGACCAGGTCGAAGAAGACTATTTCCGCTTTCTCGCCACGCGTTCGCGCGACGTGGTCAGCCAGGAAGACGCACTGGTGTCCGGCACCGAATCCGGCAACGCGCGCTCGCTTATTGCGCGGCTGCGCGCGGCCGAACCGGTGGGACGAATCGTGTTCGCGCTGGAAGATGAGATCGACGATGCCGCCGCACTGCCGGCATTGACCGTGGAAGACGGCGACGTCATCCACATCCCGGGTCGCAATGAAACGGTGACGGTGGTTGGTGCGGTATTCCAGCAGAGCACGCTGCTGTGGAAGCGTGGCGACGATGCCGGCGATTACATCCGTTCGGCTGGCGGTACACGGCCGCACGCCGACCGCTCGGAGATCGTGGTGCTGCATGCCGACGGCTCGGTGCGCCCGCTGCATCGCGGCTTCGGCGGCGCACGGATCCACCCCGGCGACAGCATCATCGTGCCCGAAGACGTGGGGCGCACCACGTTCGGCCGCAAACTGCGCGACTGGACCACCCTGCTCTATCAACTCACCCTCGGCGCTGCTGCGCTGAAAGTGATCCAACAATGACTGCGCGCAGACGCCTCAGTCTGCCTCGGCTGCTCTTGCGGCTGTCGCGCTATCGCGCAGCCCTCCTATTCGTTCCGGCACTTGCCAGTGCGGCGGCACTCGGGACCGCCGCACTGGCGCCGGACGAATACACTGCGATGGCACGGCTGTTGCCGCCACGGACCAATACCGCCACGGCCACATCGATGCTCAGCCAGATCGGCGGCACCGAAACGCTGGGTGCCTCCGCGCTGACGCTGAAGAGTCCATCGGAGCTGTATGCGAGCCTGTTCCTCAGCCGCAGCGTGCAGGACAGCGTGATCATCCGCTTCAAGCTCGCCGAGCGGCTTGGCGATGCCGACATGGACAGCCTCCGCCAGTACCTCATCGCGCATACCAAGGTCGAGGTGCGCGAGGACGGCATCATCGAACTCAAGTATGTCGATGACGATCCGCTGCGGGCGGCCGCGATCGTCAACGGCATGATCGACGCGGTCTATCGCAAGGCGCAGCAGCTGTCGAAGATGGAGGCCGACAACCGCCTGGCGTTCTACGACCAGATCATCGGCGAAACCCGCGAACGACTGGTCAACGCCGAAGCTGCCCTGCGTACGCTCGAATCGGACACCGGCTATACCCGGCTGAAAGGCCAGGAAGAAGCCAGCAGCCTGACCGCTGCGGAACTCGAATCGACCCTGATGTCCCGCGAGACCCAACTGTCGCGGATGTTGATGGTCGCGACCGACGCGCATCCATCGGTGCGCCGCATGCGTGCCGAGATCGCCGCGCTGCGCGCGAGCCAACGCGCATTGGGCAAAGGACAGGAGCCGGGTGTGGTGATGCAGGTCGGCACCTTCCCTGATCTGCAGGCGCGGATCGAGCCCGCGCGACGCGAACTGCAGATCCAGACCGAAGTGCTGGAGTATCTGACCAAGGCGCGGCAACTGTCGCGCGTGGACGAAAAGCGCGACCTGTCGAACGTACAGGTGCTCGACGCCGCAGTGCCGCCAACGCAGAAATCTGGCCCGCGTGCACTGCGCAACCTGATCCTGAGCGTCGCCATTGCGTTCATGCTGACGCTGATGACGTGTCTGGCGTGGGACATGCTGATGCAGGATCGCGTGCAGCGTAAACGCGTGCTGCGCATACTGCGTCCGTATATGCGTGCCCCCCGGCATGCGTTCCCGCGCATCCGCCGCAGCGGAGCGACGGAGTGATCGCACGCCGCGAATTCGGCAATGCCGGCCTGTTGATGGCCGCGAACCTGCTGTCGATGGCACTGCCGCTGGTGGTGTTGCCGGTGCTGGCGCAGCGGCTGGGGCTGCACGCGTTCGGCCTGATGGCGTTGGCGCAGAGCGTCGGCTTCATTGCGGTGCTGCTGGTCGACGCCGGCTTCA
>JBGSID010000147.1:0-2206 GCA_041751895.1 Lysobacteraceae bacterium
CGGCATGCCGCGACGTGCACAGCGCGCCAGCGCGAAGCGCAGGGCCGCGACCAGACCGCCGGAAATATCGCTGGCGCGGCCACTGCCGACGACGACGCCGTCGATCGATGTTTCGCAGCGCAGGTCCTGTTCGAGCGTGCCCAGCATGCGTTGCCACTCCGGTACCGGTGGGCCGAGGATCAGACCGGCATTGTTGCCGAAGTCCGATACCACGACCGCCGGGCCAAGATCGTTGATGCGCGGCAGCGGGCTGCCGGCCAGTTCCACACCGACCATCAAGACCTCGACCAGCGCCAGCGCTTCGTCATCACGCCACACCACCTTGCCCGCCGGCGCGTTGGCGCCGATGCGGAACACATATTCGGCCTCGACTGCGGCAAAGCCACCTTCGATCACGGCGAACACGCCGGCCTCACCGGGATTATGGGTCTGCACCGCATCTTCAAAGATAGGCCCCACGAGGCGTTCTTCACCCATGCGCGCCAGCCACGCATCCGGAATCTTGCCGACTTTCCAGCCAACGGCCCGCGTCGGCCACAGGGCGATCGCCGCATCCTGGGCCGCATAGCCTGCGTCCAGCGAAGGCGGCAGCGGGCCGGGATAGTCCGGCAGCGCCGAAGCGCCGAAGCGCGCACGCACCAGCCGCCGCGCGATTTCCCAGCTTTCAGAGTCGTCGCCGACGACGTTGTCACTCGCTGCGGTCCGGTCCATACCCCACATTCGCCCCTTGTCTGCTCAGGAGGAGTTGTATAGGAAACCGGTGTCATTGACAATCCGCAGTGCACGATAAGCCTTCCAGCGGAGAGTACCGGTATGACCCGACCACACGCGTTCGCCCTCTTCACCGCCCTGCTGCTGTCCGCATCGCAGGCCACTCTCGCTGCCAAGCCGGCCGAACATGCTGCAGAAACACCAGCATTTCCGGGCGCACAGGGCTGGGCCGCGCATACGCCGGGAGGTCGCGGCGGCAAGATCCTCCGCGTCACCACGCTCGCCGGGGACGGTCCGGGCTCTTTCGCCGAGGCCGTGAACACCAAGGGCCCGCGCATCGTGGTGTTCGAGGTCGGCGGGGTGATCGACCTCGGCGTGAAGACCGTGAAGATCACCGAGCCCTTCCTCACGATCGCCGGGCAGACCGCGCCGCAGCCGGGCATCACCCTGATCCGTGGCGGCATCGATATCGCCACGCACGATGTCGTGGTGCGCCACCTGCGCGTGCGTCCGGGCGAAGCCGGTCAGGCGAAACGCAGCGGCGGTGATTTCGACGCGATCTCCACGGTCGGCGGCGCGCACGACGTGATCGTCGACCATTGCTCGCTGACCTGGGCGACCGACGAAAATCTGTCTGCATCCGGCCCGCGCTTCGGCGGCGACAACGCGCAACAGTGGCGCGAAAACACCTCGCATCGCATCACCTTCAGCAACAATCTGATCGCCGAAGGCCTCGCGCATGCCAACCACGCGAAGGGCGAGCATTCGAAGGGTTCGCTGATCCACGACAACGCGCGAGACATCCTCATCGTCGGCAATCTCTACGCGCACAACAATGAGCGCAATCCGATGTTCAAGGGCGGCACCCAGGGAACGGTGATCAACAATCTGATCTATAACCCGGGCCAGCGCGCGGTGCACTACAACCTGATCGCCGCCGAGTGGGACGGCCATCCTTACGAAGACGGACGCCTGGCATTGATCGGCAACGTCATGCGCAGCGGGCCGTCGACGCCGGACAATGCCGTGTTCTTCATGTTCGGTGGCTCCGGTGCGCTCGATTTGTATCTGCACGACAACCTCGCGGTGGATCGCGTCGGCCAGCCGCTGCCGATGCAGGGCCGCTACAGCACCGCGCCGGCCGGCGTGCGCCCACTGAAGACCTCGCCCGCGCTGCCGTTCGGCGTGAACGTCATTCCCGCAGCGCAGGTGCAGGACGCGGTGATCGCCAACGCTGGCGCGCGGCCGTGGGATCGTGACGACAATGATCGGCGCGTCCTCGCCGACACCATCGAAGGTCGCGGCGAAGTCATCGACAGCGAACAGCAGGTCGGCGGTTATCCGAAACAGGCGGAAACCCATCAGGCGTTCGTGCCGGCCGACTGGGATCTCGACACCATGGAACCGCTGAAACCGCTTCGGCACCGTGAACCGCTGCGCTGAGTCGCGAGATGGACGCAGGCCGCCGCCGCACCCTGCAGGCCGGTCTCGGTCT
>JBGSID010000148.1:0-8255 GCA_041751895.1 Lysobacteraceae bacterium
GTTCGGTTGGCCGCGCTTCGGCCTTGCCGCCTCCTCGCCGGTGCTGACCGGCACCGATTTCGATCTGGTCATCGACGAACTGCCCGTCAACTTCACCGGCCGCACGCGCGTCGGCGTCGCGGTCAACGGCTCGATGCCCGCGCCGACGCTGCGTCTGCGCGAAGGCACCTCCGTCGAGATGCGGGTGCGCAATGCACTGCCGCGCAATTCGATCCACAGCCGCACGACCTCGATCCACTGGCACGGCATGATCCTGCCCGCGAACATGGACGGCGTGCCGGGCATGAGTTTCGATGGCATCGCCCCGGGCGAAACCTATCGCTACCGGTTCGCGCTCAATCAATCCGGCACCTACTGGTATCACAGCCATTCCGGCTTCCAGGAACAGGCCGGACTCTACGGCGCGCTGATCATCGATGCCGCCGAACCCGAACCCTTCGACTACCAGCGCGATCATGTGCTGCTGCTCAGCGACTGGACCGATCTCGCCCCGGCCGACCTGTACGCACGGCTTAAGAAGATGCCCAGCCACGACAACTACGGGAAACGGACCGTCGGCGATTTCCTGCGCGATGCAAAACGCGACGGAATCGGCACCACGATCGAAGATCGCAAGATGTGGGGCGAGATGCGGATGACGCCGACCGACTTGTCCGACGTCAACGCGCACACCTATACCTATCTGATCAACGGCACTACGTCGCTCGGCAACTGGACCGGCCTGTTCAAGCCCGGCGAAAAAGTGCGGCTGCGTTTCATCAACGGCTCGGCGATGACCCATTTCGATATTCGCATTCCAGGGTTGACGATGACCGTGGTCGCGGTCGACGGCCAGCACGTGCATCCGGTGACGATCGAGGAATTCCGCATCGCCACTGCGGAAACCTTCGATGTGATCGTCACACCGAACGGGCAGGACGCCTTCACGATCTTCGCGCAGGATCTCGGCCGTACCGGCTACGTCAGCGGCACGCTCGCGGTGCGTGAAGGCCTGCGCGCGCCGGTGCCACAAGTGGATGCGCGACCGATCCTGAGCATGGCCGACATGGGCCATGGCGGCATGAGCTGCATGAGCGGCATGAATCACGGCAGCATGGATCATGGAAGCATGCCCAAGGGAAACATGGATCACAGCGGCCACGACATGTCCGCAATGAAAGGCATGTCGATGAAAGGCATGGAAGGCGGCTGCGGCGCCAACATGCAGGGTTCGATGCCGATGGGGATGCAATCGCATCCCGCCAGCGAGACCGGCAATCCGCTGGTCGATATGCAGACCATGATACCGACGCCGAAGCTCGACGACCCCGGTATCGGTCTGCGCGACAACGGCCGCAACGTGCTGAGCTATTCGATGCTGCGCAGTCTGTTCGAAGACCCCGACGGCCGCGACCCGGGTCGCGATGTCGAACTGCATCTCACCGGCCACATGGAACGCTTCGCCTGGTCGTTCAACGGCGAGCCCTTTGCCAGCGCAGAACCGCTGCGCATGAATTACGGCGAGCGCCTGCGGATCGTGCTGGTCAACGACACCATGATGACCCACCCGATCCATCTGCATGGGATGTGGAGCGATCTGGAAAACGAGAAAGGCGAGTTCATGGTGCGCAAACACACCATCGACATGCCGCCGGGAACGAAACGTTCGTATCGCGTGCGCGCCGATGCGCTGGGACGCTGGGCGTACCACTGCCATCTGCTCTATCACATGGAAGCGGGCATGATGCGCGAAGTGCGGGTGGAGGCATGATCGCCATGACGAACCGCATTCGCATCAACACACTCGCAGCGTTCGTCGCTGTCTTAATCGCAAACACGGCGTATGCGCAGACGCACGATCACGGCAGCCACGCTGCCGAGCAGACGCCGGTTGCCGCGAAGGAAGATGATCATTCGGCGATGGACCACTCTTCGATGGACCATTCCAAAATGGATCATTCGAAGATGTCGCCTGCGCCGCAGGAACCCCGCACACCGATTCCGCCC
The DNA here is from genome assembly GCA_041751895.1 of Lysobacteraceae bacterium. Lineage (GTDB taxonomy): Bacteria > Pseudomonadota > Gammaproteobacteria > Xanthomonadales > Xanthomonadaceae > Lysobacter_I. Next base: position 1,987 of record JBGSID010000148.1, read on the forward strand.
ATCACCGATGCCGATCGCGAGGGGGCGAAACCGCCTGCGCACGGCCACGACCACGGAGGCGGTATCTACACCTATCTGCTGTTCAATCGGCTCGAAGCCTGGAATGCGGATCCCGGCACCGGTCAGGCGTGGGAAGCGCGGGGCTGGGTCGGCACCGACATGCACAAACTATGGCTGCGCAGCGAAGGCGAGCGCGTTCGCGGCCATACCGAAAGCACGGATATCGAAGTGCTGTACGGTCATCCCGTATCGCGCTGGTGGGATGTGGTTGCCGGTGTCCGTCACGACGTCGCGCCCGGTGCGGATCAGGACTTCGCCGCGATCGGCGTGACCGGCATGGCGCCGTACAAATTCGAGATCGAAGCCACTGCCTACATCGGTACGTCCGGCCAGACCGCTGCGCGCGTGGAAGCCGAATACGAACTGCTGTTGACCAATCGCGTGATCCTGCAGCCGCTGGTCGAAGCGCAATGGCATGGCAAAGACGATGCATCGCGCGGCATTGGCTCAGGACTCGGCAAGGTCGAAGCCGGGCTACGCCTGCGCTATGAGTTCACAAGGAAATTCGCACCATACATCGGCCTCGTCCACGAACGCAGTTTCGGCGGTACCGCCGACCTGCGGCGTGATGAAGGCGAGCCAACCGAGGACACGCGCGTGATCGCGGGCGTGAGGCTGTGGTTCTGATGAGAGGCATCCATCGATGACACACACTGACCATCCACATTCCGAACACCATCATGCGCATGGATCGCCACAGCGCGACCCCGATCAGGATCCGGTGTGCGGCATGCACGTCACCGGTCCATTGCATGTCGATCATGACGGTGAGCGCTATCGTTTCTGTTCGACGCGGTGCCGCGACAAGTTCGTCGCGGCGCCATCGCAATACCTCACGGCCGAGACGGAAACAGCGCCAGTCGCGGACACCGCCCACGCCGATGTCGCAGACGGCACCCGCTACACCTGCCCGATGCATCCGGAGATCGTGCGCGATGGCCCGGGCGTCTGTCCGATCTGCGGCATGGCACTGGAACCGATGCTGCCGTCGCTCGACGAAGAGGAAAACCCGGAGCTGCGCGATTTCTCGCGACGGTTCTGGTACACCCTGCCATTGACGGTCCTCGTGTTCGCGCTGGCGATGCTGGGCGATCACTTCGCGCTGCTGCCGACGGGCATCCGCACCTGGGTTGAATTGGCACTCAGCGCGCCGGTCGTGCTGTGGGCGGGTTGGCCGTTCTTCGTGCGCGGCGTACGGTCGCTGCGCAGCGGTCATCTCAATATGTGGACCCTGATCGGCAGCGGCGTTGCGGCGGCGTTCGGCTACAGCCTCGCGGCAACGCTGGTGCCCGACTGGTTTCCGGCATCGTTCCAACAGCACGGCCGCGTCGGTGTGTATTTCGAAGCCGCCGCGATGATCGTGTCGTTGACGCTGATGGGCCAGCTGCTCGAACTCAAGGCGCGCGCGAAGACGTCCGCAGCGATCAAGGCGTTGCTGGCGCTCGCACCGAAAACCGCGCGGCGGATCAACGCCGACGGCAGCGAAGAAGATATTCCCCTGTCGAATGTTCACGTCGGCGACCGCCTGCGGGTGCGGCCCGGCGAAACCGTCCCAACCGATGCGGTCGTCCTAGAAGGCCATTCCAGCATCGACGAATCGATGCTCACCGGTGAATCCATGCCGGTCGGCAAAGCGCCCGGCGATCATGTGATCGGCGCGACACTCAACACCTCGGGCAGTCTGATCGTGCAGGCCGACAAGATCGGCACCGGGACGATGCTCAGCCAGATCGTGCAGCTGGTGGCGAATGCGCAGCGTTCGCGCGCACCGATGCAGCGCATGGCCGATGTGGTGTCGTTCTGGTTCGTGCTGATCGTATTGGCGGTCGCGCTGATCACCTTGCTGGTTTGGGGCCTGTTCGGACCCGAACCGTCGTGGGTGTTCGGCATCCTGAATGCGGTCGCGGTGCTGATCATCGCCTGCCCCTGCGCGCTGGGTCTGGCAACGCCGATGTCGATCATGGTCGCGACCGGCCGCGCCGCCAGCGTCGGCGTGCTGTTCCGCGATGCCGAGGCGATCGAGACGCTGCGCAGGATCGATACGCTGATCGTCGACAAGACCGGCACGCTCACCGCAGGCAAACCCGCGTTCCGCGACGCCGAAGCGCGGCCCGGCTTCACCATTGATGAGGTGCTGCGCCTCGCGGCGAGTCTCGATCAGGGCAGCGAACACCCGCTTGCCGCAGCGATCGTCGCCGAAGCAAATAAGCGCAGCCTAACACTCACGGCACCGGAAGCATTCGAATCCGCGTCTGGCATCGGCGTCAGCGGCCGGGTCGACGGAAAGACGCTCGCACTGGGCAACGCCATCATGATGCAGCAGCACGACGTCGCCATCGACGACGTGACAGCCACTGCCGAGCACCTGCGCAGCCAAGGGGCCAGCGTGATGTTCCTGGCCGTCGATAGCACGCTTGCCGGGCTGATCGCGGTCGCGGACCCGATCAAGGACACCACGGTGGAGGCGTTGTCCGCGCTGAAGGCGTCCGGCCTGCGCCTGATCATGGCCACCGGCGACGGCGAGGCCACTGCACGCGCGGTCGCGACGACCTTGGGCATCGACGAGTTCCACGGCGACATGCAGCCGAAAGACAAAGTGGATCTGGTCGCCCGCCTGAAGGCAGAAGGCGGTCGTGTCGCAATGGCCGGCGACGGCATCAACGACGCGCCCGCCCTCGCCCTGGCCGATGTCGGCATCGCGATGGGCACCGGCACCGACGTGGCGATGTCCAGCGCGCAGGTGACCTTGGTCAAAGGCGATCTGCGCGGCATCGTGCGTGCGCGGCAGATCTCTGAAGCCACGGTCGCCAACATGAAGCAGAACCTCGGCTTCGCCCTGCTGTACAACACGCTCGGTGTGCCGATCGCTGCAGGCGTGCTTTATCCGTTCTTCGGACTGTTGCTCAGCCCGATGATCGCCGCGCTGGCGATGAGCATGAGTTCGGTATCGGTGGTGGGCAATGCGCTGCGGCTGCGGCGCGCGGCACTCGCGTCCTGAGTTTCGCTTCATGCGCACAGCCATGCGCTGGCAAGTCGTCAAACACCGCCGGACATGTATCCGGCGGTGTTTTTTACCGCATCAAGGCAGCGTCGTTGTTGCTGTGCGGATCGATCCATTGAGGCTCCAGGCCCAACCCAGCCATTTCTGCGTGTAAAGCGATCTCGCCGGGCTTGCAGGCCGCTCAGATCACGCGCGAGAAACGAGGGGTTTCCACCGGCTGCTGCAGATAGTGGTCGAAGCACATGGCGATGTTGCGCAACAACAGGCGGCCGCGCGCGGTCACCTCGATCCGCTGCGGGCCGACGTTCACCAGACCATCGTCCTGCAGTGGGCGCAGTCGCTCCATGGCATCGGCGAAATAGGCATGAAAATCGATGCCGTAACGCCGTTCCAGCGCCGACACCGGAATTTCGCCCTGGCACATCAACCGCTGGATCAGATCGGCGCGTAGCTGGTCATCTCCCGACAGCTGCATGCCGCGAAACACCGGCAGGCGACCTTCGTCCAGCGCCGCCCCCCAACCCGGCAAGTCGCGTGGGTTCTGGCTGTAGCTTCTGCCGATATGGCTGATCGCGCTCACGCCCAGGCCGATCAGGTCGCTGTCGGCATGGGTGGTATAGCCCATGAAATTGCGGTGCAGGCCACCGCGCTCCTGTGCCTGCGCCAGTTCGTCGTCGGGCAGTGCGAAGTGGTCCATGCCGATGTAGACGTAGCCGGCGGCGGTCAGGGTTTCGATCGCCAACTGCAGCAGCGCGAGCTTGGTTTCGGCATCCGGTAAAGTGCTTGCATCGAGCTGACGCTGCGCTTTGAACATGTCCGGCAGATGGGCGTAGCTGTAGACGGCCAGTCGATCGGGGCGCATCGCGATCACCGTCTCCAGCGTGCGTGCGAAGCCTTCCAGCGTCTGTTTTGGCAGGCCGTAGATCAGATCGATATTGACCGAACGGAAGCCATGCGTGCGGCAGGCATCGACGATGGCGCGGGTCTGCTCGATCCCCTGAACGCGATTGACCGCCTCCTGCACGGCAAGATCGAAATCCTGTACGCCCAGACTGGCGCGGTTGAAGCCCGCCGACGCGAGTTCGGCCATGTCGTGCGGCGAGACCGTACGCGGGTCCAGTTCGATCGAAATGTCGCGATCGCTGGCGTCGCTGAAACGGAAATGGCGCTTCAGCACATCGACCGTGCAACGCAACTGGATCGGGGTCAGGAAATTCGGGGTGCCGCCGCCGAAATGCAGCTGGATGACCTCGCGATCAGGGTCGAACTGCGACGAAATCAGTTCGATTTCGCGACTGAGATGGGTCAGATAGGCATCGGCGCGGGTCTTGTCACGGGTGATCACCCGGTTGCAGCCACAGTAGAAGCAAGGGCTGAGACAGAAAGGCACATGCACATAGATCGACAGCCGGCGCGGAATCGGGTCGCCGTTGCTGTCCTGGATGGCATGGCGGAGGTCGTCCTCACCGAAGTCCGCGCTGAACTGGGGCGCGGTCGGATACGAGGTGTAGCGCGGGCCGGGCCGGTCGTAGCGGCGCAGCAGTTTGGCGTCGAAGGCAAGGGCGGGAATCATGTCCCGCAGCCTAAGTGGGCGACGGCGGCACCGTCTTGACTCAAATCAACATCAGGATCCGTTCGCGGCGTCAGCCGATCAGAGCCGCCGGCACGTCCAGCTCGATCGACAAGGCCAGATGGTCCGACCACGCGGCAGGAAGGGCGCGCATACCGGCGCATTGGAGCCCATCGCTGACGAGAATGTGGTCTATCGCCCGCTGCGGGCGCCAACTCGGAAAGGTATGTACCGTGCAGGCCGGGGGCTGCAGCCGGGTACGCTGGAACAGCACCGACATCTCGGGCTGCTCGGCGGTACAGTTGAAGTCGCCCATCAGCACCGTATGCGGGTGGTCCTGGAGCAATTCACCGATGAAAGCCAACTGCGATTTGCGCGACCCCGCCCCCAGCGACAGATGCGCGACGGCGATGGTCAGGCTGTCGGCATCGCGGCCGAACCGTGCGATCAGCACGCCACGGCCGGAAATCCGGCCAGGCAACGGGTGGTCACTGACCTCGACCGGCTCCATCCGCGACAGCAGCGCATTGGCGCTGGAGGCGACCATGCCGACCCGGCGATTGGGTTGGTGGCTCCAGTAATCGAACCCGGCGCGCTCGGCCAGATAATGGGTCTGGTTGGTGAAGCCTGATCGCCAACTGCCGGGGTCACTCTCCTGCAGCCCGACGATGTCGTGCTGCGCGACCAGATCGGCGATGGTATCCAGCGACGCGCGCTTGTTGCCGGCCGGCAGGACGTGCGACCAACTGCGCGTGGCGTAATCGCTGTAACGACGCGTGCTGGTGCCGGCCTGGATGTTGGCGCTCAACAGCTTCAGCCGCCGCGAGGGAGCGGCAAAGGCCGTCGGTGCGACGGCGCCCAACGATGCCATCCCGCCTGTGTCCATCAGGGCGCCGAAGCGGCGGTCTGCGCACGCTCGTGGGCGATGATGGCATTCAGCACGCGGAAACGATCGTCGAAATCACGGCCGAGTACGCGGTATTTGCCGTTGACCATCACGGTCGGCGTGCTGTTGACCTGCTGCTGGATGATGTACTGCTTCGCCTTGTTGAACTTGCCGCTGACGGCGAAGCTCTTCATGTTGCCGGCGAACTGCTTGGCTTCGACACCGAACTGGGCATAGACAGCAGCGATCTCGTCGTCGCTGTCATCTCCGCGCTCACCCTTGAGCTTGTTATCGATATGGATGGCGTTGTAGATCTGGTTGTGCGACTTCTCTTCGATACCCAGCGTCTGCGCGGCATAGAAGGCGCGGACGTACGGGTCCCATTTCGGGCCGAAGGCGGCCGGCACATAGGTGAAACGCACGTCCGACGGTTTCGTCTTCTCCCAGCTCACGACCAGCGGCTGGAATGCGGCGCAGGCCGGACAGACGAAGTTGAAGACTTCGACCACTTCGATCTTGCCGTCGAGCGGCTCGAAAGGCTGACCGCCCTTGATGATCTCGTAATCGCTGCCCAACTTCAGGCCGGGAATGTCTCCACTGGCCGGCGTTGGCGCGGCAGGAGCGGCTTCCACGGGAGCCTGTGCGGGATCCGCAGCGACAGGCGCTGCATTCGGGTCGGCCGAAGCCTTGGCGGCAGCCTCCGCAGCCGCCATCGTCGCGGCATCGGTGGCCGTGCTCGCGGTCTCGGTGGC
>JBGSID010000149.1:0-4735 GCA_041751895.1 Lysobacteraceae bacterium
CTTCTGCGCATCCGCCTTCTCGCCGCCGAACAACAGCGCCGAAAGGCGCGAGAACGCCGGCGCCATGGCCTCGGCATGCTGGTGGAACAGTCCGACCGTGAGATGCAGCACCTCCACCTGTTCGCGCGCAAGCAATGCGGACAGGCGCTCGGCGTCCAGCAGCTCGTCGGCCGACACCACGACCAGGCAGGCACCGTTGCACAATGCGCCCCAGATTTCCCAGCTCGCTGCGTCAAAGGCGATATTGGCTGCATGCGCCAAGCGCATGCCTTGGGCAAAGGCGATGGGCGAGGTCGAACTGGCCAGGTTGACCAGGTTGCGGTGACGCAACATCACGCCCTTGGGGCGGCCGGTGGAACCGGAGGTATAGATCAGGCAGCACAGCGATTCGGCATTGCGCCTGGCCTGCGCAAGGGCGGTCGCCGGAGCAGTCCATGGCAGGCGCTCCCACTCCAGCACCTCCCAGGTGCCGTCCGGCAGCGACGTATCGTCCTCCGTCCGTCGCAGCACCAGCTGAGGCGTGGCGTCCTGCAGAATATGCAGCAGGCGCTCGCGCGGGTATTCCGGGTCGAGCGGCACGTACACCGCACCCGCCTTGAGCACGGCGAGCATCGCCACCACCATTTCCACGCCGCGCGGCAGGCACAGCGCCACACGTGCCGCCGGCGCCACACCACGCTCGCGCAGATGAGTCGCCAAGCGGTTGGCACGATCGTCCAATTCGCGATAACTGAGTCTGAGCTCTCCGCAAACCAGCGCCTCGGCATCCGGCCGTTCCGCCACGCGCGCCTCGAAGTGCTCGTGCAGCAGGCTGTCCTGCGCGTACGAGGACGCGGTGTCGTTCTGCAGTTGCCACAGGCGGCTCGATTCCCGAGCGGACATCAACGGCAGGGCCCACACTTCGGCCGCCTCGTTGGCCAGCATGCCGGCGAGCAGTCGCTGCCACTCCTGCGCAAACGTACGCACGGTGTCTTCGTCGAACAGATCGCTGGCGTATTCGATCGCGCCGGACAGCGCATTGCCGCCGTCACTCAAGGCCAACGACAGTTCAAAATGCGTGGTGGTATGCGCTGTGTCGCAGGGCGACAAGGTCAAGCCCGGCAGGCTCAGCTCGCCCGCGTCGGGCGTGTTGTTGAGCGCCACCATGGTCTGGAACAGCGGGCTGCGGCCAAGGCTGCGCGTGGGGCGCACGGCATCGACCACCTGTTCGAACGGCACGGCCTGATGTGCAAACGCAGCCAGCGTGGTCTCTTTGACCTGCGCCAGCAGGTCCGCCACGGTCAGCGCCTGCGGAAGACGCACACGCAAGGCCAGCGTGTTGACGAAGAAGCCGATCAAGCCCTCGATTTCGCGACGCGTGCGGCCGGCGACCGGCGAGCCAACCACGATGTCGTCCTGGCCAGAGCGTCGCGCAAGCCACAGTGCCCAGGCGGCGAGCAACACCATGTAGGGCGTGACGCCCGAGCTCGCGGCGAATGTGCGCAGGTCCTGCGTCAACGTCTCCGGCAACGTGATCGGCAGACTGCCACCGCGGTGGCTCTGCATGGCCGGGCGCGCATGGTCGGTCGGCAGTTCCACGCCCTCCGGCGCGCCGGCAAGCAGCGTGCGCCAGTAGGCCAGTTGTTTTTCGAGTGCTTCGCCGCCGTATTCGCTGCGCTGCCAGATGGCGTAGTCGGCGTACTGGATCGGCAACGGCGGCAGCGGCAGCGCCCTGCCATCGCAGGCAGCGGCATACAGCCCCGCAAGTTCCCGCACGAACACGCCCAGCGACCAGCCGTCGGTAATGAGGTGGTGCATGGTGATGAGCAGCACGTGCTCGTCGTCGCGCATCTGCCACAGCCCGACTCTCAGTAACGGGCCGCGAGCCAGGTCGAACGGCTGCTGCATCGATTCGGCCAGCTCGGCCGACAAGCGCGCATCGGCTTCGGCATCGCCGCGCAGATCCCGAAGGGTCAGCGCGAATCCGCCCAGATCCTCGGCCACGACCTGGCAAGGTACGTCGTCTTCCTGGGCAAAGTGCGTGCGCAGGCTCTCGTGCCTTGCGATCAATTGCGCGAATGCTTGCTCCATCGCAGCGCGATCGAGTTGCCCGGCAAGTCGCAGTGCCGAGGAAATGTGACTCGCCTGGCTGGCGCCCGGATCCAGTTCGCACAAAAACCACAAACGCTGCTGCGCAAGCGACAGCGGCACGTGCGCCGGTCTCGGAGCAGGCACGATGGGCGCCACGCCGTGTGACTGCTGCTGGATCTTCTTCAACAGCGCTGCGCGCAGCAGTGCCTCACGCGAAAGAGTGCCGGTGCTCATCGAACCGTATCCCCAAGGAAAGCTTGCAGTTCTTCGTCGGACAGCGCGTCCAGCTCGGCTTGCATGGCGTAGAGGTCCTGCTCGGACGGCAGCGCCAGCTGCGCCGCTTCGATGGCACGGGCAAGATCTTCCAGGCGTGCCATCTCGAAGACCGTCTTCAGCGGCAACTCAATGTGAAAGTGCTCCTGCACATGCACCGCCAAGGTGACCGCGAGCAGGGAATGCCCGCCGAGTGCGAAGAAATCGTCGTCGCGGCCGACACGTGGCACCTCCAGCAATTGCTGCCAGATCTCCGCCAGGGCCAGTTCCGTCTCGCCTTCCGGGGCACGATAGGTACGTGCCGCGCGCAATCCGACATCCGGCGACGGCAGCGCACGCCGGTCCAGCTTGCCGTTTGCATTGAGCGGCATGGCCGGCAACTCGACGAAGGCCGATGGCAACATGTAGTCCGGCAGCGTCGCACGCAACGCTTCGCGCCATGCGTGCACCTGCTCCTGACCGGCACCGGCTTCGACTGGCACGACATAGGCGACCAGCGACTTTTCGCCACCTTCCGGCACATGCGCCAGCACCGCCGCATCACCAATCCCCGGCAATGCGCGCAGCGCCATTTCTATTTCGCCGGTCTCGACGCGGAATCCGCGGATCTTGACCTGACCATCGGCGCGGCCCAGGTACTCGATCGTGCCGTCGGGGCGATAGCGTCCGCGATCACCGCTGCGGTACATGCGCGCGCCCGGCACGAACGGGTCGGGCAGGAAATGTTCGAAGGTCCGCTCGGGCTGGTTCCAGTAGCCGCGTGCCACGCCGTCACCGCCGATATGGATTTCGCCGGTCGCGCCGAGCGGTAGCACCTCGCCTGCGGCGCCGAGGATGTAGATGCGGGTATTGCCGATCGGTCGTCCGATCGGGATCGGACGACCGTCCAGGTCGCGCGCATCCAGCTCGTGCGTGCACGCGAAGGTGGTGCTCTCTGTGGGGCCGTAGCCGTTGACGACATGCAGCGGGCGATCACCCGCATTCATTGCGCGTGCCATCACCGCCGGATCGAGTGCATCGCCACCGACCAGCAGGTAAAGCAGTTGCCCAAAGATCGGGCGCAGCGTCGCCTCATACTGGTTGAACAGCCCGACCGAAAGCCACAGCGCGCTCACGCGTCCGGCACGCAAACAGTCCACCAGGCGCGCCGGCGCCAGCAGTTCCTCCTGCGGCACGATCAACAGGCGCGCGCCGGCCAGCAGTGCACCCCAGACTTCCCAGGTGGACGCGTCGAAGGCGGGATTGGCCGCATGCGCGACCGTGTCTTCGGCGCTCAGAATGCAATAGGGATTGTTGATCGCCAGCCGCAATACCTGCCGGTGCTCGACCATCACCCCCTTCGGCTGTCCGGTCGAGCCGGAGGTATACATCACGTAGCACAGATGGTCCGCACGCAGCGCAGGCACCACCGGCGCTTCCGGCATGGCACGCTGCAGCAACGGCACGCACTCGACATCGAAGCGCAGCACCGGCACATCGAGCGCGGGCAAGCCGCCTTCCCAGTCCGAGCCGCTGAAGACCACTGCAGGCGAAATATCGGCCAACAGCCATGCAAGGCGTTCGCGCGGCTGCTGCGGATCCAGCGGCACATAGGCGCCACCGGCCTTCAACACGGCCAGCATGCCGAGCACCATCTCGATCCCGCGCGGCAGCACGATGGCGACGCGTTGATCCGGGCCGACCCCCAAGCTCACCAGATAATGCGCAAGACGATTGGCACGCTGGTCGAGCTCGCGATAGCTGAGCCGCTCACTGCCGCATTCAAGCGCCACCGCATCCGGCTGCTCGGCCGCATGCCGGGCAAACTGCTCGTGCAGCAGGCCATCGCGCGGGTAATCCCGGCGCGTATCGTTGAAGCCCTCGACCAACTGCTGCAGCTCGGCCTCGCTCAAAAGCGAGAATCCATCGAGCGCGCCATCCGAGTCCAGCGCGTGCAGCAGGCCATCAATGGCACGCTCCAGGTAGTCGAGCATGCGCGTCGCATCGAGGCCCTCGGCACACTCTGCGGTGATACCGAAATCGTCGCCGAAATCGTTGATCTTGAGCGTAAGCGGGTAGTTCGCATGGTCGCCGTAGTCGGACACGATGCGGATGCCGGTCGGCGCATCTTCTGCTTGACCACTGACCGGCTTCGCGTTGTGCCGGTAGTTGAGCAAGGCGGTGAACAGCGGCAGGCCCGCCGGCACGCCGCTGATGCGCTGCGCCAGCGCCAACGGCGCCTGCTCGTGATCGAACAGATTGGTCAGCTCCCGATAGCAGTGCTGCAACAACGCAGGCGCCTCGGCACCGGCCAGACGCACGCGCAGCGGCAGGGTATTGACGAACATGCCCAGCGCGGTATCCGCGCCATCGGCACCGTGCATGCGCCCGGCCAGCACCGTGCCGAACACCA
>JBGSID010000150.1:0-1817 GCA_041751895.1 Lysobacteraceae bacterium
CGTCGCGGCGAGCTGATGGCGCAGGCGGCCGCCACGCCCGGCGCGATGACCGTCCTGTCCTTGCCGGTTGAAGAGGTGAACGACTGGATCACGCGCTGCAGTGCGGACGTGGTCGTCGCCAACCACAACGCCCCGCGCCAGGTCGTGGTGTCGGGCACGGCACAGGCCATGGCGGATTTCGAAACCCAGCTGGGCGCGCAGGGGGTCGACTTCCGCCGCCTGCCGGTTGCCAGTGGTTTCCACTCGCCCGTGGTCGCCGGCTCCTGCGCGCCGTTCGCCGAGTTCCTGTCCGGCATCGATTTCGCCACGCCCCGGCTGCCGGTCTTCGCCAACGCCACGGCGCAAATGCTCGATCCCGATGCAGCGTCGATGCGGAGCGCCCTCGCGTCACAGATCGCGCAACCGGTGCGCTTCGTCGACATGATCGAAGCGATGTATGCCGACGGCGCGCGCACCTTTCTGGAGGTCGGGCCGGGCCATGTGCTGACCGGTCTGGTCGCCGCCATCCTCGGCGATCGCCCGCACAGCGCGATCAGCATCGACCGGAAACACCGGAATGGCGTCGAGTCCCTGTTGCTTGCTTTGGCAAAACTGGCGGCCGATGGCGTCGCGATGGATCTTGAGCGCCTTTTCGCCGATGTCCGCCTCCCTGCCCTCGCCCCGGATCACGGCCGACCGTTGATCCCGATCAACGGCAGCAATGTCGGCAAGCCCTACCCGCCTGCGGGCGGCCAGGCTGCACTGCCTTTGCCCAATCCACCGCGTTCCGCCGATGCACGCCCGCAAACCGTGCGCATCGCGCCGCCCAGGGTTCCTGCCAGCGAACCCACGCCACCATCCCGCCTTCCGGAAACCGTCATGACCGAGTCCCACACCGCCTGGCTGCAGGCATTCCAGAGCAGCCAACAGCAGCTGAGCGACGCCCACACCAGCTTCCAGCGGGCGATGTTCGACAGCCATGCGGCGTTCCTGCAGCTGAGCGAGTCGGCGCTGGGACATCTGGCGGCGTTGTCGAGTGGTCAAGCGCCGGTGGTGCAGCCCTCGGTGCCGAGGGCCGTCATGCCGATGCCTGCCGCGCCAACGCCAGCGGTGCAGATGCCGGTGCAGGACACGATCCCGGCAGCGGTTGCGGCTCCGATGCCCGTGCAGCGCCCCGTACCGCCGCCAGCGCCCGTTGCGGTTTCGCATGCGGCACCACCAGAACCGGCACCACTCACGCCGGCACCACTCACGATTGCGCCAACGCCCGCGCCCGTGGACTTCGACCTGACCGCGCTGATGCTGCAGATCGTCGCCGAAAAAACCGGCTATCCGGTCGACATGCTCGACCTCGGCATGGATCTGGAAGGCGACCTCGGCATCGATTCGATCAAGCGCGTGGAAATCCTCGCTGCTGTCGATGACCGTGCACCGGGCCTGCCGAAATTCGACCGCAGCGCCATGAGCGCACTGCATACGGTCGGCGAGATCGTCGCGTACCTGCAGGGCCAAGAGGCTACTGACGAAAAAAAAAAGAGCCTGAGCAGCGGCGCCGAAGCGACGCCCTCGCCTGAAGCCGCGCATCACGCGCTCGGTCGATACCGGCTGGAGCGCATCGGCGCGCCAGCCATCGGCATGGCGCAACCGGGACTGATCGACGCGGGCGAAGTCTGGCTCGTCGGCGATGCAGCGCTCGCCGAGGCTTTGGCTCATGTATTGCAGGCTCGCGGCGTTAACGCCAAGCCAGCCGCGCAACTGCCGACCGGCGCGCGTGCCTGCGTCTATCTCGGCGGCTTGCGCGCGATCACCGACGAAACGCAGGCGATCGCCGTCAATCG
>JBGSID010000151.1:0-19461 GCA_041751895.1 Lysobacteraceae bacterium
TCGGCGTGCTGCTTGGCCTGCATCGCCGGCGCCTCGTCGAGCAACAGCGCCAGCATCAGCGGCACCACATCGTCGCGGCTCGCCGCCAATGTGCGTAGCGATGCCGGAAGACTGGAAACGATGACATTGGCACGACGGTAGCCACCATCGGCCGGATGCGCGACCTGGGCGACCACCATCGGCGGACTGACGTTGAATTCTGTCCCGGTCGCAGGAAGACGGGCGCCGCCATCGGTCAAGCCAAGGCCGGCATCCTCTTCCAGACCATTCGGCGGCTGGCTGAGCCAACGTGTGTGCAGGGCCGCGAGCTGATCGGCGCGGAAGCTCGGTTCCAATGCTTGGATCCGCTGCAACAACGGCGGGTGGGTCGCAAAAAATCGGCTGAATGCGTGACCGCTCAAACCAACGCCATCGCCGAACAGCATGTGGCTGATTTCTTCGGCATCGCCGGCGTGTTCGAGCCTGGCACCGTCACCGACGCCACCGATCTTCTTGAGCGCACCGGCAAGGCCTTTGGTCTGCCGGGTGAACTGCACCGCAGAAGCATCGGCCAGCATTTCACGCGAGCGGCTGACGCCGGCCTTGATGATCCGCCCGAAAAACAGGCCGAGATAACCGATCAGCATCGCCACCAGCGCCGCGCCCAACATCGCGCCGGCGCTCTTGTCGCGGCCACCGAAACGGCCATGCTCGAGAAGCTTGCGGCCGACGATCGCCAGCATCAGGATGCCGAACAGCACGCCCATCATGCGGATATTCAGGCGCATATCGCCGTTGAGGATATGGCTGAACTCATGCGCGATAACGCCCTCCAGCTCGTCGCGATTGAGCCGATCGAGCGCGCCACGGGTCACAGCCACCACAGCATCCGACGGCGAATAGCCGGCGGCGAAGGCGTTGATACCGGCTTCTTGTTCGAGCACATAGAGCTTGGGCATCGGCACGCCGGATGCGATCGCGATCTCCTCGACCACGTTGCGCAGGCGGCGCATCTGCGGGTCGCGAGTCTGTTCCGGCACGGGTACGCCCCCCATTTGCCGCGCCACCGTTTCGCCGCCGCCGCGCAGACTGGCGATGCGGTATAGCGAGCCAAGACCTATGATCGCCACTGTGAACAGCGAGGCGACGACCAGCATCACCGAGACCTGCGCCGGCGTGCTCTCATCGCGCGCGCCGACCGCGATCAATACCGCGACATCGACGGCACACACGATGCCGATCACCGCCAGCGCGAACAGCAGCACCAATCGTGTGGAGGCCTTGCGCGCGGCCGCCTGATGTTCAAAGAAGTTCATGGGCGCGACCGGACTCTCGATTCGGAACTCGGAAAGAAAAACCGCTGCCATCCAGCGCACTGGCCTTCAACACGGGATGACCACTGCTGACAACTGCCCGCGTCGATGCCAACGCCGGACGGCGAAACACCCCTGCACGGTTCAGAACTGCACCTTCGGCGCTTCACGCATCTCGGGCCTGTCGGCCGGAATCGCCAGTTGCGTAGCGGAGGCGAAATGGAACATGCCCGCGATGAGACTGGACGGAAACACGTCGCGCCTGTTGTTGAACGACATCACCGCATCGTTGAAGGCCTGCCGTGCGAACGCGACCTTGTTCTCGGTGCTGGTCAGCTCCTCGGTGAGCTGCATCATGGTCTGGTTGGCTTTCAGGTCCGGGTAGGCTTCGGCGATCGCGAGCAGGCGGCCGAGCCCGGCATTCAACTGGCCCTGTGCCGCATCCAATTCGGCCATGGCATTCGGATCGTCTGGATTCGCCTTGGCCGCAGCCAGACCCGACTGGGCCGCCGAGCGCGCCGAGATCACGGCGTCGAGCGTCTCCTGCTCATGCTTGAGATAGCCCTTTGCGATCTCGACAAGGTTCGGGACCAGGTCGAACCGACGCTGCAGCTGAACATCGATCTGGGCGAATGCATTCTTGTAGCCATTTCGGGAGGTGATCAGCCCGTTGTAAATACCGACGCCCCACAATACGAAAAGAACCAGAATTGCGAGCGGGATCAACAAAATAAACATCAAATCTCCCCTTGTTCATGCAATTGGCGGAACAGGCGCTATGATCCCCCGAACAGGCCCGGAAGCAATGACAGCCCAATGACGGGCAGAACAGCATTTCCGAAATTGACCCGCAAGCTGAAGCATACGCAGGGGTGGCGCGCGATGAAAGACAAGACTCGGCAGCAAGGGCATCGTCGCCCGGGCAGCATCCGCGGAAAACGACGTGCAGTGAGTCTGGCGTGCCAGACAGGCCTGGTGGCGATGCTGCTGCCGCTTGCGGCCGGCCTCTCGGCGCAGACACCGTTGCGTTGGGGTACGACGACCGAGAACAGCGGCCCATTACCGGGCAACTTCGGCAACGTCTATTCGCCCAAGGCCACGATGGCACGGGTTTATCCCGGTGAAGGGTTCCGCGTACTCCCGCTGGCCAGCGGTTTCGATGTCCCCGAATTCGAACGGCTGGCCGAAAGCCTCGTCGCCGGCCAGAAGGTTCCCGGCTTGGCGATGGCGATCGTGCAAGGCGGACGCATCGTCAGCGTGCGCGGCTACGGCATCACCGATGTCGACCAACCCGAGACGGTCGATGCCCACACCGTTTTTCGCCTGGCCTCACTGTCCAAATCGTTTGCTGCCACGACCGCCGGGCTGTTGGTCAGCGAAGGCAAACTGCGCTGGGACAGCCACGTCGTCGACTACTATCCGACGCTGCAGTTCTCGCAGCCGGATGCCGCGCCGCAGCTCACCGTCGCCGAAGTGCTCAGCCACCGGGTCGGTCTGACGCGGAACGCATTCGATCGCGACCTCGAAGGCTATGCCGAATATCCGTCGCTGGTACAGAAGATGGCGTATGCGCCGATGAAGTGCGCGCCCGGCGAGTGCTACGCCTATCAGAACATCGCCTACAGCCTGATCGGCGATGTCGTCCAGGGCGCCAGCGGCCAGCCCTTCGACCAGGTCGTCGCACGGCGCCTGTTCAAACCGCTCGGCATGCAGGATGCGAGCTATGGGCTGGAAGGCATGGCCGCCAGCGCACGTTGGGCGAAGCCGCATATCCGAGCCAAGCGCGGCTGGGCCTCAGTCACCCCGAAACCCACCTACTACCGCGTCGCACCTGCAGCGGGTGTCAACGCCAGCATCAGCGACATGGCGCAATGGCTGCTCGCACAAAGCGGACATCGTCCTGACGTACTGCCGGGCTCGTTGCTCGCAACGCTGCAATCACCGTTGATCGACACCCCCAGTGAACTGGGCGGCTCGCAATGGCGTCGGGATCGACTGAATTCAGCCGGCTACGGCTTGGGCTGGCGCGTGTACGACTATGTCGGACATCGCGTCGTCTTCCACGGCGGCGCGGTGCAAGGTTATCGCGGTGTCGTCGCACTGATGCCCGAACGCGACCTGGGCGTGGCGATCCTGTGGAACGCCAACAGCAGCGCACCGTCCGGGCTGCTGCCGACCATCCTCGACCGCGCCATCGGCGTGACGCCTCAGCGCTGGCTCGATACCGAGCCTGAGCCTCTCGAAGAAGGCTTGTACGCACAAGGGCTGCCAGCGCTGCCGGAACCACCGGCATCCACGGGTGGTGCAGAAGCATCGGTATCGAACGCAAAGCCGCGATAACCTCAGGGCGGCAGGATCAAAGCGGCGGCGCTGCACTCAGCGTCCGCCGCATTCAAGCACAATCTCCAGTTTCACGATCCAATGCTGCGCCCAATCGGCAGCGCCCCATCAATCCAACATCAACCCCGATCCAACGTGAGATCGGGTTGCTGCCCTGCTCATCGGCATCGAATGTGCATACGATGCGCGTCCTTCTCCCATCACCTTGAGCACGAAGGCCGAGGCGCATCCGCGCCAGTCACTCTCGCGATGACGCGCCTGCACGCTCTCGATGAGCATCTGACACCCCTTGGCGGCATCACACGGCCTCCATCAACCAGTGCACCTGCACCAATGCATCAGGCGGATCTTCGTCGCTGCAGGAGGTGCCCGGCCCGCTGGCATGACACGGCAATCATTGGTTGGAAGCACCGACAGCAATCAAGCATTGCGACTGCCGCGCCCGAAGATCGGAGGCGGTCACGTCGAACGCTCGACGCGCGCAGGTTGGTCGCCCATGACGAGTGCCGCAAACAAGCCGCCGACGAGCAACCTCTCGAGGCCAGCCATTCCGACCTGAGTGCCTTCGAACAGGAACCGATTCTCGCTCGAAAGATAGGCATCTCCGGTCTCGCGCCCAGACCTCGGCCGGCGTTCACGCATAAAAAAACTCCCTCTCCGCCTGGGCACGCGGAGAGGGAGTTTCGATACCGCTAATCGGGATATTGCTTCTTACATCATCGGCGCGGGTGCTGCCGGCACGGCGGCCGGCGCAGCCTTCTTGGCGCGCTTCACAGCTTTTTTAGCCTTTTTTTTGGCAACCTTTTTAGCCGGCTTCGCTGCTGCGGTTTTCTTGACGGCCTTCTTCGCCGTCTTCTTGGCAGCCTTCTTCGCCGTCTTCTTCACGACCTTCTTGGCCGCTGCCTTCTTGGCAACCTTCTTCTTGGCTACTTTCTTGGCTACTTTCTTGGCGGTCTTCTTGGCCGCCTTCTTCACGGTCTTCTTGGCGACCTTCTTGGCAACCTTCTTCTTCGCGACCTTCTTGGCGACTTTCTTGGCAGTCTTGCGGACGGCCTTCTTTGCAGCCTTCTTCACAGTTTTCTTGACCGCTTTTTTGGCGGTTTTCTTTGCAGCTTTTTTAACAGCCATGAGATGGCTCTCCTCGTCAGTGGACTTGCGTGGGTGTTACGGCCCAGTCAACAACAGAACCACGGGAGTCGGACCCGCGATCCACCGCCGGCGCACAAGGCAAGCCGGTACGGATTCCTGCCGGATCGCGACCTTGCGTCCCGGGCTTGAAAGATGCCTGCCGTCGATATCGCCACTGTCTGCGCCGCTGCGCTGGACAAGAGAAAACCCGGGGCCGATGCGGCCGCGGGTCCGGCGATACGAGCAGGCTCGTTGAATTGAAGCGTGTTTTTCGCAAAGGAGACGAAGCCTGTTTCCATCGGATTCCAAGTCCGGACGGAAGATCGGATTGTGCTTCGTGTTTTTGTCTTGATCGGACTCACTCGCTTCTGCTATGACGACGCTTGGGGCGAAACCTAATCACGCTTTTTTCCACTGTCAACACCCCGCGCGAAAAAAAATTCTTGGCGAGATGTCAGCGAGGACTTCGCATACAGGAGATCGCACCGATCCGGCCGGCCACATTACGCTCTCCCGATTGGCCGCCGCACATCATGCCGCCAAACAAAACATCTTTTTTTGAGCAGTTTTGTTTGTTGACGAACGCACGGATGCTCGCTTGCCCCAAGCGCATGCCGATCACGACGCAATGCGCCGGCAGCTTGTTTCGACAGGTGAACAGCACGCATTGGACGTCGCTGGGCGCAAGCTTTTTTTCGCGTCGCACAAGCCGGATTGCGCGAAACTGCGCGAACTTTTTCGAGCATTGCGCACTGCCGCGCACACGTTCGACGAACGCGAATGCATCATGGCCGACATCGCTGCGAACACTTCCTGCGATGTTCGCGACCGCGGAATGGCGAATGGGCATCCCGAAAAAAAACTGCGACTGAAACCAAAAAAAGCCGCTCGCGGTCTTGCGAGCGGCTTTCGGTGTGGCATGAAAAGGTTCAAACGATCGGCGGCGTACGCTTTCGTCGGAACCGGACGATCTCAGTGATCGTCTTCTTCCAGCAGTTCTTCGTAATCATCCGGAGCAAGCAGCTCATTGAGCTGATCGGCATCCTCGACTTCGACGACGAACAGCCAGCCCTCGCCGTAGGCATCTTCGTTGATGGTTTCCGGTTTGTCGGCCAGCTCGGCATTGACCGCAGTGATGGTGCCACTGACCGGTGAGTACACGTCAGATGCCGCCTTGACCGATTCCACGACGGCACAGGCATTGCCGGCCTGCACATGGTCGCCGACGCTCGGAAGCTCGACATACACCAGATCGCCAAGCAGGCCTTGGGCATGGTCGGAAATGCCGACGGTGATCTTGCCGTCGCCTTCGACGCGGGCCCACTCGTGGGACTTCATGAATTTCAGGTCGCCGGGAATCTCGCTCATCGTGGGCTCCGCAGGGGTTGGTGGTGACGGTGGAAAGGAAAAGTGCGTGTAGTGTAGGAGCGGACGCGCGCGGCGATCAAATAGCCGCACGCAGTGAACTCGGACCGGCGGCGCGACGAGCGCCGCGCGTGCCGTAGACGGCCGCCCGGGAAGCGTTTGCGTTGGGTATGGCCGATGACATTCGTGGCTTAGCGGTCACAGCACTTACTGCTCGCACTCACTTCGCAGGGATGAGACTTGCGCCATCGCGTACGAATGGAAATTTGACGGCGCGCACGGGCACCGCCTTGCCGCGAATGTCGACACGCACGTCACCGAGGTCACCCACCGGCACGCGCGCGAAAGCGATCGCCTTACCGAGGGTGGGCGAAAACGTGCCGGAAAGAATTTCGCCGCTGCCGGCATCGGTCTGCACCGCTTGCCCATGACGCAGCACACCCTTGTCGTCCATGACCAGGCCGACCATCTGCCGTGGAACGCCTGCGGCTTTTTGCGCTTCGATCGCCACGCGGCCGATGAAGTCGCGCCCTTCGTCCAACGAGACGGTCCAGGCCAACGCGGCTTCGTAAGGCGTCACGCTGTCGTCCATGTCCTGACCATAGAGATTCATGCCCGCTTCCAGACGCAGCGTGTCGCGCGCGCCGAGGCCGGCAGGCTTCACGCCTGCGGCAAGCAGCGCGTCCCACAGTGCGACCGCCTTGTCCTGCGGCACGACGATCTCGAAGCCGTCCTCGCCGGTGTAACCGGTGCGCGCCACGAACAGCGGCGTCCCATCCTTCATCACCGCCTCGGTGGCGACGAACTTGCCGATCTTGCCGGCGGCAGCGGCGGTGTCTGCAGACAGCAACCCGATGACACGTTCGCGCGCAGTCGGGCCCTGCACTGCAATCATCGCCAACTCGGGCCGCTCGGTCACCGACACATCGAACAGGACGGCTTGTTCACCGATCCAGGC
This sequence comes from Lysobacteraceae bacterium, assembly GCA_041751895.1. GTDB lineage: Bacteria > Pseudomonadota > Gammaproteobacteria > Xanthomonadales > Xanthomonadaceae > Lysobacter_I. Next base: position 7,084 of record JBGSID010000151.1, read on the forward strand.
GAGATCCTTGTTGCGGGTCGCGGCGTTGACCACCAGCCGGAAGAAATCTTCGGCGAGGTAATAGACGATGAGATCATCGATCACGCCGCCCTGCGGGTTGAGCATGCAGGTGTAGAGCGCCTTGCCGGGCTTCTGCAGTTTGTCGACGGAATTGGCGACAAGACGACGCAGGAAATCCCGCGTACGGGCGCCGCGCAGGTCGACCACAGTCATGTGCGACACATCGAACATGCCGGCATCACGACGGACCTGGTGATGCTCGTCGATCTGCGAGCCGTAGCTGAGCGGCATGTCCCAGCCGCCGAAGTCGACCATCTTCGCGCCCAGCGCGCGGTGGGCATCGTTGAGAACGGTCTTCTGCGTCATGGTACCGGGCCTGTTTCGGGAAAGCCGGCATTATCCCAGACGCGCGCGCGGCGTGCGCTGCGGGCTCACGATGTTCGTCCGAAGCACACCGGCGCATGGTCCACCGGGGTGTGCGCGTGACTCAGACGCCGTAGCCGGGGTCGACGCAGTCGACGTGTTTGAGATCGACCTCGATAAGGTTGCCGGTCGCGGTATCGAAACGTCGCGCCCAGGTGACATCGGACGAGTACTCGGCTTTCCCGTGGCGGACGATAGCGACGATGCCTGCGCTGGACGCACCATCCAACCGGCAACCGGTGAGCTGCAGTCCGTAACCGTCAGCCACGCTCGGTGCATCGAGCGCATCGGTGACCTGCCATTCCGGTTGCGGCGTCGCGGTATCGGTATTGCTGGATGCGATCAGGTATTGAGCAATCGGCACGCCGCTGGGCGAGGGACGCGCCAGGATGGCCAGCCCGAAGTCGCAGGCATGGTCGAGCCCATCGCCACCAGGCACGCAACTGCCTTCCACGTTTTCGAGCCCATCGGGATAGGGCGGCATGGTCTTGCCGATCAGCGCATCGGCGCTGGATGCCGTTGTCGATGCGGTTGTCGAGGCGGATGAAGATGTAGCGCCTTCGGGCGAAGACGTCACCGCATCGACGTCGGATTTCGTTTCGGAAACCGGTGCGGCGGCATCAGGCTTGCATGCGGAAACACTCACGAACGCGGCAACGAGCAGCACGCCCAACAAGGGATTCACGCGAAGGGTGCTCGAAACGGTGCCGGTGGCGGGAGAACAAGGCTGCATCAGAAACCTCCTTGAAAGATGATGGAATGCAATGCTTGGCAATGACTGCGGATGACAGGAAACGGGGACACACTCAGTCCACCGCTTCCACCACGAGGGTCATGCCTTCGGCGCCGACCACACGGACGTTGGCGCCGACAGGCAAGTCCGGGCCGGTGACGTCCCAGTACGCGTCTGCGATCTGCACGCGGCCAGAGCCACGCTCGATCGCGCGCTGCAATGCGACCACGCGCCCGACCAATTGCGCAGTGCGGAGATTCAATGCCGGCTGGTCGGTGACGAGATCGTCGTTGCTGCGGAACCGCTTGCGGTAAATCATGATCGAAACGAATCCGAGCACGACAAACAGCACCGCCTGCAACAGGAACGGCATCGCCGGAATCAACCACACGATCACCATCATTGCGAAAGCGGCGAACGCCAGCCACAGCATGAACGCACCCGGCGCCATGACCTCTGCACCCAACAGCAGCAGCGCGACCACGGTCCAGGCGAACACGTCCCAACGCATGTCGAACGGCATGACTCAGCCTCCGCGCGGCATCGCTGGCGGCTTGCCGGCCTGCTGATGGCTCAAGGCTTCCTTGGCCAACTCGGTGATACCGGCAAGCGAACCAAGGATGCCCGCCGACTCCATCGGCATCATGATGAACTTCTGGTTCGGCGCTTCGGCCAAGGCCTTGAACGCCTCGATATATTTCTGGGCGATGAAGTAGTTGATGGCGTTGACGTTGCCGGCGGCGATCGCGTCGGACACCATCTGCGTCGCTTTCGCTTCGGCTTCGGCCAAACGCTCGCGGGCCTCGGCTTCGCGGAACGACGCTTCGCGCTTGCCTTCCGCCTCCAACACCGCCGCCTGTTTCTCACCGTCGGCACGCAGGATCGCGGACTGGCGCACGCCCTCGGCTTCGAGGACCGCAGCGCGCTTGTTCTGTTCGGCCATCTTCTGCTGCTGCATCGACGCGATCAGATCGCGCGGCGGCTGGATGTCCTTCAGTTCGATGCGATTGACCTTGAGCCCCCAGGGATGGGTGGCCTGATCGACCGCATGCAGCACCTTGGCATTGATCTCGTCGCGCTTGGACAGCGATTCGTCGAGATCCATCGAGCCGATGGCGGTACGGATGTTGGTCATCACCAGATTAAGGATGGCGACTTCGAGCTGGGCGACTTCATATGCGGCCTTGGCGGCATCCAGCACCTGGAAGTAGACCACGCCGTCGACCTTGACCACGGCATTGTCCTTGGTGATGACGTCCTGGCTCGGCACGTCCATCACCTGCTCCATCATGTTGATCTTGCGGCCGACGCCGTAAAAGATCGGAATCAGGAAGTGCAGACCAGGGGTCATGGTGTGGGTGTATTTGCCGAAGCGCTCCACCGTCCACTGGTAACCCTGCGGCACCATGCGCACGGCCTTGAAGAAGATGATGACGCCGACAATGACAAGTACGAAACCGATAAAAGGACCCATCTGGAACCCTCCCTGCTGAATTCGGTCCAGTATAGGCGTTGCCGGGCGCGGGGCGAGTGACCCCGACGGGCTGCGACGGTTTCGCCCACTGCTGCATCCAGACAAAGAGATGACCAGCCGCCCTTCCAGCTTCGCGATCAACGTGCCCGCCGCCCTGCTGACGCGGATGCGTCAAGGCGACCGCACGGCATTCGAGCAGGTTTATCGCTGGTTCGAGCGCCCCGTCTTCACACTGGCGCTGCGGATCTGCGGCGATCGCGAACAGGCAGCGGATGTGCTGCAGGACACCATGCTGAAGGTGTTCGACCGGCTCGGCGAATACCGTGGCCATCGCGACGGACAACCCAGTCCCTTCTGGGGTTGGCTCCGCCAGATCGCCGTCAACGAATCCCTGATGGCACTGCGACGGCGACGGCGCGGGATCGAGGATGCCGAGCCTTTATACGAGCTGGATCCGGTCGACGAATACACGCCGCCACCACCCGCTGCCGCCGATGCGGCTGCACTGCAACGCGCGCTCGACGCGCTGCCGGCAACCACCCGCACCGTGCTCTGGCTGTATCACGCCGAGGGCTATACCCACGACGAGATCGCCGCACTCATGCAACGCACGCCCAGTTTTTCGAAATCGCAGCTCGCACGCGGCGGTCGCCGTCTGCGCGAGCTGCTCGAACCCACCGCTGCCGCTCCTTCAACCGTTTCAGCTCGCGAGGCCGCCCATGGCTGACGCATCCCATACCCCGAATCCGTCCGGCTGGAGCGATGCGTTCGCCGCATTGCCGCTGGAAGTGCCTCCGACATCGCGTTGGCCTGCCATTGCCGCACAGCTTGACGTTCAGCCGGCGACACGTCCAACACCCGGACGAACCCGGACCTGGCTCGCACTGGCAGTATCGCTGTTCGCCTTGGCGCTGCTGCCGCTGGCATGGAAGCCACACCACAGCAACAAGGACCCGATCGTCGCTGTCGCCACGCCGGCTACCGTCGCAACAGCGCCGGAGAAAGGCGCTCCCGAGTCGCACATCGATCCGGTCATCGACAACAACACGGCAATCCGAAGCGATCGATCAGATCGCCCACTGGCAGCGGTTGCCACAGACACAACGCTGGCCTCAACGACAGGCGCGCAACATGCCAAGCCCCGGGTCGGGCGAAGGCAGGTCGCGTCGCGACATTCGACGGTTTCCACAGAATCCGCTGCAAACACGGGAATCACCGCAGGCACAGCATCCGATGAGACGCTCGAAGCGCTCTACGCCGCATCCGCACAGCTCGAAACTCTGCTTCTGCTGACCCGGGATACCCGTGCGGAAAGCGCTCCGGCCGCCGCATTGGCTGGTGATTTCGATGCCGCACTGGCCACCATCGATGCGCAGCTGGCGCAGAGCGGTCTTCCGGTCGACCAGCAACAGGCGCTGTGGCGGGCGCGCGTCGACACCCTGCAGCAGGCCACCCGTTTCGAAGCCAACCAACGCTGGTTGTCGGCACAGGGCCGGCGCTACGAAGGCGCGCTGGTGCGCGTCGACTGAACATCGATTCTTTCTCTCCATCGAAGACAACGAGGCACCCCATGCGAACACCCCAACTCACCGACACTCGCCAACGCCTCCGCGCGATACTGATGTCGGCACTCGTGGCGACGAGTACGAATGCCATCGCGATCGACAAGCCTGTCGACGGAGCGGATGCTCCCGTCTCGAATGCACATGCCACGATGGGCCAAGGCAAGATCGTGATCGAACGCGTCCACGGCCCCATCGATTCGACTCATGTCGCCAGTTGGCAGGGCCGCTGTGAAGAAGATCAGGGCAAAGACGGCTGCAAGACGATCGTGAAACGATTCGAAAGCAGGCCATTGCTCGGCGTACTGTTTGCACCGGATCCACAGGGCGGCGTTCGCATCGCCGGCGTCACCCCCGACGGCGCCGCCTCCGGTGCCGGCATCAGGACCGGTGATCGCCTGCTGCGCATCAACGGAAAAAAAATCGCCGGCGACACACCCGCAGCGCGGGTCGATGCCGCACGCGAACTGCTGCAGGCCAGCGACGGCAAGACGCCGATCAAGCTGCTCTACGCTCGCGGCGATATCGAGACGGAAGTCGGCGTCACACCGAAGCGTGACCACCGGGTGATGGTGTTCACGGGAGACGGCTCGATGATGAATCCGGGCGGCAGCCTCGTCATCCATCGCGTCCGCCGGGATGGTACGGAAACCGAAACCGATGCCGCCGGTTTCGACATGCTCGACGGCGCGCTGACGCATGACGTCACCGGCACCGCTCCGACGGCCTTCGTGTTTTCGACCGATTCCGCACAGGATGGCGAAGGCGGCCATCCCCGAATCGAAAGGCACATCTTGCGTCTCGACTGCAAACAGGGCGAGCCATGCGCTGGACAACAGCGGCTGGCCGAGGCCTTCCGCTGGAACGGGTTGAATCTCGCGTCAGTGGACAAACAACTCGGCCGCTATTTCGGTACCGAAAGCGGCGTGCTGGTCCTCAGCACCGGGCCGGCATTGGGCCAGCTGCAGGCCGGCGATGTGATCCAGCGCGTGGACGGCAAGCCGGTGCAGACACCGCGTGCGGTGATGGATGCGCTGCGCGACAAACCCGAAGGAAGCAACGTCGGCGTCTTCTATTTGCGTGATCGCAAATCCGGAACCGCCCAGATCAAGGTTCCGAAAACAACGCCATTCCCGCCGATGCCGCCCATTCCACCTGCGCCGCCAATCGCACCGATGCCACCCGCACCGCCGCGCCCTCCGAAAGCCAGCGCTGCGCCGCAGGCACTGACGCCCGGAATGGCGAAGACACAACGCCACATCGTCGTGGTCGATAAAAATGGCCAGGTCCAGACGTGGGACGACAATGGCAACGGATCGGCAGCGATGCCGCCTGCACCGCCTATGCCACCACCTCCGCCGCCGCGCCCGCGCGTGGATTGAGCCAGCGTCCCGCGCGCTACGTGACGCCCCCGCATCGCCGGGGGCGTCGTCGCTTCAGGCCATCCACATCAAATCAAATCAAATCAAATCATGCACATCAGATCATGCGCATCAGGTCGCACATATCAGGCAGACGCATCAGAATCAGGCAGTGATGGCTTCCACCCGTCGCCATACGGCATCGTCGATGGTCTCGGCGAGCGCGAGTGCTTGCAGATTCTGCAGCAATTGCTCGACCCGGCTGGCGCCCAGGATCACGGTGGAGACATGTGGGTTGCGCAGACACCAGGCGATGGCCAACGGTGCCGCCGGCAGGCCGAGTTCGGCGGCGAGTGCGCTGTACTTGCGCGCACGCTCCAGCCGATGGACGTCACCATCGCCGAACACCATGCGCTGTAGCCAACCCTGACCTTCCAGACCGAGCCGTGCATCGTCGGGCACGCCTGCGTTGTACTTTCCAGTCAGTAGACCGGATGCCAGCGGCGACCAGATCGTCGTTCCCATACCGAGTTCGGCGTACAGCGGCGCGTATTCGAGTTCGACGCGCTCGCGGTGCAACAGGTTGTACTGCGGCTGCTCCATCGACGGCGCATGCAGACCATGCTGGCGTGCAATCTTCGCGGCTTCGCGGATCTGCGCGGCCGACCACTCGGATGTGCCCCAGTACAGCACCTTGCCCTGACGGATCAGGCCATCCATCGCCCATACCGTTTCTTCGATCGGCGTGTCCGGGTCCGGGCGATGGCACAGATAGAGATCGAGATAGTCGACACGCAGGCGCTTGAGCGCACCGTCGCAGGCATCGCGTACGTGCTTGCGCGAGAGCCCCTTCTGCATCGGCCGAGGATCTTTCGCCGAACCGAACATCACCTTGCTCGATATCGCGAATCCGTCGCGCGGCAGCCGCAGGTCGACGATGACGTCACCCATCACCCGCTCGGCTTCGCCATTCGCATAGGCCTCGGCGTTGTCGAAAAAATTGATGCCGTTGTCCCAAGCGGCGGCGATGAGATCGCGGGCGCCGCTGCGCCCGATCTGCTGGCCGAACGTGATCCAGGCACCGAAGGACAGTGCGGAGACCTGCAGGCCGGTGGAGCCGAGGCGTCGATATTGCATGGCGATTCCAGGAGCGAGGGAGGTGCGTGGCAGTGTAGCCGCGTACACAAGGACTGCTGAAGCATTACACTACGTGCCCTTTCCTCGGGGAGTAGTCCACCGGAGCGGCCATCGGCCACCCCGGTATCCGCGTCAACATACTTGGTCAGCAGACCATGGCGCGGGGGATGCCGTCTGTTTCAGGCATCGGGCAAGACCGAAGGCGGATCTCGCGTGCCACACCGGGCTGCGCGGCATCTGTCTTCGTGTCCTGACAGCAAGCCCGGTTCCGGAGTACTCCATGGACATCACCTCACTATCCACACTCGGCGCGTTTTCGACGCTGGGCATGTCCACGCTGGTGGTCGCCATCGCCGAAATCGGCGACAAGACCCAATTGCTTGCCCTGCTGCTGGCCGCGCGTTTCCGCCGACCGTGGCCGATCATCGCCGGCATCTTCGTCGCCACCGTGCTCAACCATGCCCTGGCCGGCTGGCTCGGCGCGCTGGTCGCCAGTTACCTCACACCCGATGTGCTGCGCTGGATCGTCGCCGGCAGTTTCCTCGCGATCGGCCTGTGGACGCTCAAGCCGGACAAGATCGATGAAGACGAACAACTGCCCGCACGCGGCGCGTTCATCGCCACCGTGATTGCCTTCTTCCTTGCCGAGATCGGCGACAAGACGCAGATCGCGACCATCGTGCTGGCCGCAAAATCGCCGCTGCTGTGGCCGGTGGTGATGGGCACCACCCTCGGCATGCTGCTGGCGAACGTGCCGGTGGTGCTGCTGGGCAGCCGCTTCGCCGCGAAACTGCCGCTGAAAGCCGCGCGCATGGCTGCGGCGGCGCTGTTCCTGGCGCTGGCGACCTGGGTGGCGGTGCGTGGTGTCTCGGTCGACACCAGCCTGCCACAACCGTATCCGGCGGAATCAAGCAACGCTTGATTCGCCTGGACTTGAACACCCTGGGCTTGTAGACCTTAGGTTTAAAACACGCCGGGTTTAAAACACTGCGGGCTTAAAACACCGTCTGCTGCCAGTCGGCGACTGGCAGCAGTTCGAACTGCTGCGACAGCGCACTGCCGCAGATTTCGGTCCGCAATTGAGTCCCCGTCAGTAGCGTTCCGCCGGGCACGGTCGCGCAGTAGCTGCTGTTGGTCATGCTGCGCAGCTGCCCGGCTGGCGTGAGGATCCATTTCTCCGAACTGCCACCATCGCAATTCCACAGATGCATCGCCTTGCCGCTGCCGGCATTGCCGCCGGAAATATCCATGCAATAGACGTTGTTGCCGCGTGGGCGAAGCTGGCCCTCGGCGGTATACACGAACTGCTGGTCGGCGCCGCCCGTGCAGTACTCCTGATCGATCTGCGAACCGTTGCCATAGCCGTTGTTGCGCGTGCCGATGCAGCGCGTGCTGGATGCGCTCTTCGGCCGCAACGTGAAATACCCCGGCAAGCCGCGCCGCACGCCGACCAGCGGGATGGTAGCGGTCCATCCCGGCATGAAGACGTTCGGGTCCGCGAGCGTGTTGGTCACGTCCATGCCGACCGCCGAAACGCCATGCGCCATCGCGATGTAAACGGCCTCGAAATTGGTACTGGTGAAATCTCCGCCGGCGCCCCACAGGTGCATCATCTGGTGATATTCGGCGGCGCGATTGGCGACGATCTGATAGTGATCGCCCGCCTTGACGTTGGCGCACAACACCTGGCCGGACGCGGCAGCCGACATGCCGTCGACCGTCCCCGAAATCTCGCCTGGATCCGGAGCATCCACGTCCGGGCACATGAACGCATTGGCGAAGGCGCCCCGGAACGCGATCATATCCGCCATGCCCTGGTTCACCGCACCGATCCGGCCGCCGGTGAACCCGACGATGATCCTGCCGCGCAGCGCATCGAATGCAGGCCAGCCCACTGCTTTCAACTTGTCGCGCGGCGTCACGGCGGGGATGACAGCGATCTGATTGCGAAGATCGCTGTACCGGTAGAGGCGCGCGCCGAGATAGTTTCCGACGTAGCTGTCGAGCGCATCGATCTTGCTCACGTCCCAGGCGCTCAATGCGTTGTCCCATCGTGTTTTCATGTCGATGAACACCACGATCGGCGCCTCGCCGGGATGTGCGTTCTGCCAGTCGACGATGTCATCGAGACAATCGGCCAACCGATCAGCAGTACCTCTGCAGTTGTTGTTCACCGGGCCGCCGTCGTGCGCCACGTAAGGGCCGCGCGGATCGGTCCACCAAGACCCCTGATCCTGCACATCCAGTTCGAGGGTGCGGTAACCGGCGGAAAGCCAATTCGACAGCTGCGAACCGTGCTCGTAGGTGTTGTGCGGTTGAAGCATGTAGACCTGATCCATTCTCAGGCCTGACTGGGCGCTGGCGACGGTCGAATGTGTAGCGAGTAAGCCGATCGCGCCGGCGATGGCGAAGAAGGCGCTCCAATAGCGGGCAGGACGCATGTGCATGTTCACCGATCTCTTCCTTAAGTGATGTGAAGAACGTCCGCATCATACCCCCACGAAGACTCTGCATCGTGATGCGCGAAAACGCGGCGGACACACCGTCGATCCCTCCTGTCGACGGAAACCTGTCGAGTGCAGCCGGTCCAGCCCGCCATGATCCGCGGAGTACATGCGATCGTTGCCTGCGACGGTATGCTGTGCGCTGATCGGCAGGAAAAACCTGAGCAACATGAGCATGACCGGCGAGTGGAAGCGGGATCTGTTTCGGACGCTGTTCGCGCGGCCGGACGAAGTCATGCTCGATCTTGGCGCCAACGGGGAACTGCTGGTCGCCCGGGTGCGGGCCCTGTTGTCGGCGCTTGTGCTGTTGCTCCCGTTGGCGGCCATGATCGGCAGCCTCGCGAGCGGCAGCGCGACCGAACTGGTGATCGGCCTCGGCGCGGCGGTCTTCATCAATCTTTTCGCGCAGATCTGGCTGTCGCTGGCCCGCCACCGTCGCCGCTACAACTGGCTGCCCTACGCCACGACCTCATACGATGTCACCAGCACGACCCTCGTCCTCGCCTTGCTGCATTTGAGCGACCCGGTGGCGCCGTTCAACAGTATCGTGGTCTGGTGTTTCTACCTGTTCGGGATCGGCATCACCGCGCTGCGCAACGACGGCCGGCTGACGCTGTACGCGGGCGGGATGGCGATCCTCCAGTACAGCGTCCTGATCTGCGTGCTGATCTCCCGCGCCGAATCCCTGGACCAGTTGGTGTCGATCGACTATGGCACTGTCTCGATCGGTGCCCAGGTCGAGCGACTGGTGCTGATGCTGTTGATGACCCTGCTGACCGCCACCATCGTTTACCGGATGCAACGGTTGATCGAATCTTCCGGCAGCGACGGTCTCACCGGACTTCCGAACCGCGCCTGGCTGATCCAGCGGATGCCGATGATTCTCGACACAGTGAGCGAAGAGGGCGAGTCACTCACGCTGGCGTTGCTCGATCTCGATGATTTCAAGCGCATCAACGTCGACTATGGGCATCTCGCCGGTGATCGCGCCATCCGCCACATCGCCGGCTCAATGCGCGAGATCCTGCACCCCAAGGAGCGGCTGGTCAGGATCGGCGGCCAGGAATTCGTGCTGCTGCTGCGCTGCCCGATCGGCAATGCGTGGGAGCGGCTGGACCGGCTGCGGCACCTGATGGCGGAACGGCCGTTCGTGCCCGAGCGCGGCGGCGACCCGCTGGGCATCACCTTCAGCGGCGGGCTTGCCTCTTACCCGTCGGACGGCAACGACGTGTCGTCGATGCTGCGCAGCGCCGACCGGCGGCTGCAGGTCGCCAAACAGGAAGGCTGCAACCGGGTCGTGGCGCGGGACGTGTGAACACGCATTCCGGTAGAGCGGCCTTCCGGCCGCTGCGCTGCGCAAAAGCAAGCCCGGCGGCCTGAAGGTCGCTCTACCCTTCCACCGACAGTTGCCCACCCCCACCCCGCTGGCCTACCCTGCCTGCGGTTTGGCCGTTGGCCAGGGGAGCAAATGATGGAAGCTTTGTCACGGGTCGGGTTCGGCCTGTTCGGACTTGCGGTGCTGATCTGTATCGCCTGGGCCTTCTCGAACAACAAGAAAGCCGTGGACTGGAAGCTCGTCGGCACCGGCGTCGCGCTGCAAATCGCGTTCGCGGCCTTCGTGCTGATGACGACATGGGGCGGCAACATCTTCGAAGGCCTCGGCAAGGTGTTCGTCACCCTGATCAACTTCACCAACGAAGGCTCGAAGATGATCCTCGGCGGCATGGCCGACCAGGACAAGTACGGCTTCGTGTTCATCTTCCATGCGCTGCCGACGGTGATCTTCTTCGCCTCGTTCATGGCGATCCTCTACCACCTCGGCGTGATGCAGTGGGTGGTGAAGATCATGGCGCTGGCCATCACCAAGGTGATGAAGGTCTCCGGCGCGGAGACCACCAGCGTCTGCGCCAGCGTGTTCATCGGCCAGACCGAAGCGCCGCTGACGGTGCGCCCCTACATCAACCGGATGACCGAATCCGAACTGCTGACGATGATGATCGGCGGCATGGCGCACATCGCCGGCGGCGTGATGGCGATCTACATCGGCATGCTCGCTGGCACCGACTCGGTGCTGCAGCAGATGTACGCCAAGCACTTCCTGGCGGCGTCGATCATGGCCGCACCGGCCACCCTGCTGATCGCCAAGATCCTGATTCCCGAAACCGGCACGCCGCTCACCGGCGGCAAAGTCACGATCCATGTCGAAAAAGAAAGCAAGAACGTCATCGACGCAGCCGCAGCCGGTGCCTCGGACGGCATGAAGCTGGCGATCAATATCGCCGCGATGCTGCTGGCGTTCGTGGCATTGATCGCGATGGTCAACCACATCATCGGCTGGGTCGGCGACTGGCACCTCAGCAGCTATCAGAGCATCAACATGATGCTCAACGACGGCGCCGACGTGGTCGCCGGCTCTGCACCGGTGCGGTTGAACCTCGGCCTGATCCTGGGCTACGTGCTGGCGCCGATCGCCTGGGTGATCGGCATCGAGTGGAACGACGCGGTGATCGCTGGCGGCCTGATCGGCCAGAAGGTGGTGCTGAACGAGTTCATCGCCTATCTGCAGCTGTCGCAGACGCCGGTCGGCGACGGCCCGGGTGCGATCAGCGAGAATTCGCGCCTGATCCTCACCTACGCGCTGTGCGGCTTCGCCAACTTCGCCTCGATCGCGATCCAGATCGGTGGCATCGGCAGCCTCGCTCCGGAACGCCGCAGCGACCTCGCGCGTTTCGGCATGCGCGCCGTGCTCGGCGGCTCGATCGCCACGCTGATGACCGCCACCATTGCCGGTGTGCTGATCCATTTGCGTTGAAGCAATGATGCTGAACCAGTGACGCCGAACCAGTGACGCTGAGCCAGTGCTTCTGAACCCGTGTCGTTGAATTGTCATTGGCCCCGCGAAACGGGCCTGCGTTTCGATACGACCGGCTGACACCTTCGTCGGCATCGTCTTCACCCCGACACCCCCGGAGCGATCCGGGGGTGTTTGGTCTTTTCTACGGATTCACAGGATATTCCCACGCATGCCAAGCAACACCTCTCCCGCCGTACCGCACGTCGTCGTCGTCGGCTCGTTCAACATCGATCACGTCTGGCGTTGCGAGACACTGCCCGCCCCCGGAGCGACCCTGAGCGGCGACTACGCGAGCGGCCCTGGCGGCAAAGGCTTCAATCAGGCCGTCGC
>JBGSID010000152.1:0-4073 GCA_041751895.1 Lysobacteraceae bacterium
TTGGTCGCGGCGGCGGGTTTCGCGGGCTCCAGGAAGCTGACGCGCACGCCCATGTCGGGCACGATGCGGGCATCGCGCTGATTCAGCGCGACGCGGACCTTGACGGTCGCCTTGCCGCGATCGGCGGTGGGAATAATCGCGATCACTTCGCCGGGAATCTTCCAGTCCGGATAGGCATTGAGCGTGGCTTCGATTGGCATCTTCGGCTGTACGCGGCCGATGAAGGATTCGCCGACATCGACTTCCACTTCCAGCGAATCCATGTCGACGATGGTGCCGATGCCGGTGCGGGTGAAGCCGCCGCCCGCCGACAGCGGCGAAACGATTTCGCCGGGCTGTGCGGCCTTGGCGATGACGACACCGGCGAACGGTGCGCGGACGATGGTGTTGTCGACGCCATTGTCGGCGATGCTCAGCGAGTCGTTTGCGACCTGCGCGTTGTGCTCGGCGGTGTCGAGCTGCGCGCGCAACGAATCGCGCGTGGCGATGGCCTGTTCGTATTGCTGACGCGACACCAGCTTCTGGCCGACCAGCTGACCGAGGCGTGCGGCATTGGCCTCGGCTTCCTTCAGTTGCGCCTGGGCACTGCCGACCTGACTGCGTGAGGCTTCGCGCTGCGAATAGGCGAGTGCGCGCGACGCATCGGCATCGACCGGGTCGAGTGTCGCCATGACCTGACCCGCTTCGACGCGCTGACCTTCTTCGATCAGGACTTCGTGGACGCGGCCGGTGATCTTGGACGACACCGTGGCCATCCGGCGGGCGACCACATAGCCGGTTGCGTCGAGCACGGTCGTACTGCCGTTGCCGCCGGTGCCGATGGCGGTGACTTCCGTCGTCTGTACTTCGATGCCTGCGTTGCGTGACAGCACGAACCAGCCGATCCCCGCGAGCACTGCGACGATCGCGGCGATGACCAACGCGATCCACAGCCCGCGCTGCGACGTGGGTGGCGGTGCGTTGCGGTCGATCCTGAGTTCTTTCAGCAGGTCGGCGTTCGTGTTCATTCGTTGACCTAAGACGTGGGATGGACGGAAGTGTGACCGCATCGGGCGTGTGCGCCAACATGAAGAAGGTCATCCAGTGACCTTTCGTGGGCGATCAGTGTCGGCCCTGACGCAAGGTCAGGGTCAAGCGGGAGGCATGGGGCGAGAGCGGACGGGCTCAGCGTAGGCTGGGGGTCGCGCCCTGTCTGCTGACAACTGTCATGCAGAACGCTTGACGCTGGGGACTGCTGTCCGCCCGGAGCCGCCTCTAGTCTGGCCGCATCCCAATCGGAGCGCCAACGATGTCTCTTCCCACTCCACCCCTCGCCCAATTGCGAGGCGTTCGCAAGTCGTACGGCAACGTGATTGCATTGGATGGCGTCGATCTGTCGCTGCGTGGCGGCGAAGTGCTGGCGATGCTCGGTGCCAATGGCGCCGGCAAAACCACCGCGATCGCGTTGCTGCTCGGTCTGCTGGCGCCCGATGCCGGTAGTGCAGAACTCTTCGGTCAGTCACCAAGTCTCGTCGGCGTCCGTCGCCGTATCGGTGTGATGCTGCAGTCGGCGGGCATTCCGGACAACGCCAAAGTGTCGGAATTGCTCGATCTGACCCGCAGCTACTACCCCACGCCGCGCAGCGTCGCCGATTGTGTCGCGCTGGCCGGTCTGGATGGCCTGCTCGACCGCCGCTATGGTCGGCTGTCAGGCGGACAGCAGCGTCGGGTCCAGTTCGCGCTGGCGATCTGCGGGAATCCCGAGGTGCTGTTTCTCGATGAGCCGACCACCGGGCTGGACATCGATGCGCGCCAGCGGATGTGGGCGACGATCCGCGAACTGGTCGCTGGCGGCACCGGCGTCCTGCTCACTACCCATTATCTGGAGGAAGCCGAGGCGCTGGCGCAGCAGGTGGTTGTGCTCAATCGTGGTCGCGTCGCTGCTGCCGGACGCATGCAGGACGTGCGTGCGCTGGTGTCGCAGCGACGGATCCGTTGCCTGTCGGCGCTCGACACGGCACGCATCTCGGCATGGCCGGGCGTGCGCAGCGCGATCCGCCATGAGGCGCGGATCGAAGTCGTCGCCGACGAAACCGAGTCCGTCGTCCGCCGACTGCTGGCAGAGGATGCGGCGCTGAGCGACCTCGAAATCCAGCGCGCCGGCCTGGCCGACGCCTTCCTCGAACTGACCCGCGACGATGCCGAGAAGGAAGCCGCCTGATGAACACCCTGTCCACGCCTGCCCACGACGCCGCGCTCTCCCATTCCTCCGTTCGGAGCTATCTGCTGGAAGCGAAGTACGAATTCATGCGCCTGCTGCGCACGCCGTCGTTCGCGCTGCCTTCGCTGCTGTTCCCGTGCCTGTTCTATGTGCTGTTCGGCGTGCTGCTGAACAAATCCAGCGGCGACGCCCCGCGTTATCTGCTCGCGACCTACGGCGTGTTCGGGGTGATGGGCGTCGGCCTGTTCGCCTTCGGTGTGACCGTGGCGATGGAGCGCGAGCAGGGCCTGCTGATCTACAAGCGCGCATTGCCGATGCCGCCGGGCGCGTATCTGTTCGCGAAGATGGTGATGGCGATGCTGTTCGCCAGCATGATCTCGCTGTTGTTGGCGACGCTGGCGGCGACGGTCGGCGGGGTCGAACTCCATGCCACGCAATGGCTGCTGCTGTTGGTGGTCAACGTGATCGGCGTGATGCCGTTCGCCGCTCTGGGCCTGTACATCGGCACGCTGGTCGGCGGGCAGGGCGCGCCGGCGGTGGTCAACATCCTCTATCTGCCGATGGCGTTCCTGTCGGGGCTGTGGCTGCCGCTGACGCTGCTGCCGGACTGGATCGCCAAGCTCGCGCCGGTCTGGCCCTCGTACCATCATTCGCAGATCGCGCTGAAGGTGATCGGCATGGATGCCGGCGGCAGTGTCGCCCTGCATCTGGGCGTGCTGCTCGGCGTCACGGTGCTGTTCTTCCTGTTGGCGCGCCGGCGCTTGACGGCCTGAGCCATCAATCGATCCGCTAAAGTTGCCTGAGCCTTCCGCGCCTTCACCGCAATGGAACAGACCTTCATGTCGCAATCGAAACCGATCCTGCTGCGCTGGCGTGCGAGGCTGATTCCCGAGTCGCGCGAGCTCGGCTGGATGCCGTTCTACACTCTCGGCTATCTGGTCTTCCTGTTCATGCCGTTGATCCTGTCCTGGCTCGGGGAATCGTCCGGTTGGCGCGGCTCCTTGCAGGACATGATGCCTGCGACGCTGCTGTCGATCGCGGTGTTCCTGCCGGTCTACTTCATCGCCTATCGCTCGAAAGGCATGGCGTCGTGGGTCTGCACGCTGTCGATCGCCGCCATCGGCTATGCCCTCCTGCCGTACAACCCCTTCGCCAATGCCTACACGATCTATGCGGTCGGTTTCGCGGCGATGCTGGGCGTTGCACTGTGGCAGCGGCTGCTGTTGACGATATCGATCCTCGTCGCGTTCCAGCTCGAAATCATCGCGTTGGACTACCCGACCTTCATTTTCCTGATCACCCTGATCATTTCGTTGGCGGTGTTCTTCGGCAACTATCACTTCACGGTGAGCACGCGCAAACGTGCCGAACTGAAGTTGTCGCACGACGAAGTCCGCCGGCTCGCGGCCTTGGCCGAGCGCGAGCGCATCGGTCGCGATCTGCACGACCTGCTCGGGCACACGCTGTCGCTGGTGGCACTGAAGAGCGAGCTGGCCGGCAAGCTGCTGCAGAAGGGCGACTCACCGCAGGCGCGCGACGCTGCGCACCGCGAAATCGTCGAAGTCAGCCGGGTCGCGCGCGACGCGCTGGCGCAGGTGCGTTCGGCAGTCACCGGTATCCGCGCCACCGGGCTTGCTGCAGAGCTCGTTTCCGCAAAACTGCTGTTGGAAAGCGACGGCATCGCCTTCGTCTACGACATCGACCCGCGCAGCAGCGACCCGCGCGCACTACCCGCCAACATCGAAACCGCGCTGGCGATGACCCTGCGCGAGGCGGTGACCAATCTCCAGCGACATGCGCAGGCCCGCGAGGCGCGCATCACGGTCGAACTGATCGATGGCGCAGCGGTGTTGCGCGTCGCCGACGACGGTCG
>JBGSID010000153.1:0-1649 GCA_041751895.1 Lysobacteraceae bacterium
GCTCACCGCCGCGGCGCTCAAGAATGAATACGAACACCTTGTGCTGAGGGCCGATCCGCAAACCCTCGGTCAGATGCGGCCGCAGCTGCACAAGGAAACCACGCGCCGCATCGTCGGGGAAGTCGCCAAGACCTTCACCAATGCGCCCATCGAAGTCATCAGGGACGCACTGCTCAAAGCGTGAAGGTCTGGAAAGACGCGAACCTGTCCCGCCGCTTCATTGTCCTGCGCCGACGCGTCGTAAACCTCACCACGGTTTGTCCTGACCCGTCCCTCTCAACTTCCAGGGAGACGGGTCTTACGAATCGCAACGCCGGCAAACGACTTGTAGTGTTTCCTTTCTACTCGACGAAGTCGGCGCGGCCGCTCGATTCATAATGCAGGCAGGATCTTCTCCGTCAGCAGCTTCATGGTGATCCGGTGCGGCTGCTGCACGTCGAAGTTGGTGGTGGTGATGACCACCACCGCGCGCAGGTCCGGGAACACCTGCACGCTGTTGCCGCCGCTGCCATTCATCGCATAGGACGACCAGGTCTTGCCGGCGACCGGGAACTGCATGCGCCACCAGAGATAGCCGTATTCGACACCGTCATCGACGCGCGCATGCGGCGCGATCGAGGTCTTGACCCAATCGGCCGGTACGATCTGACGGCCATCGCGGCGACCGCCGTCGAGATAGAGCTGGCCCAGCGCGAGCAGGTCGCGACTGCGCAGCCCAAGACCACCGCCTGCCTGCGGCAGACCCAGCGGCGAAAACTGCCACTCAGGCTTGTCGATGCTCAGCGGTGCGAAGAGCGTGCGCTGGGCATAGGCGTCGAGGCGTTCGCCGACGGCGCCCTGGATGGCGGCGCCGAGCGTGGTCACGCCTGCGGTGCAGTAGCGGAAATTGCGGCCGTAGGGTGAATCCGCAGGCTTCGGCATCCAGGCCGGAAAGCCCTGGATCGGCAGATCGAGATAGAACTTCACCCAGTCTTCGACCAGATACATGCGTTCTTCATTGCCGCGCGAAAACTCGTTCTCGTCATGGCATTCGAGCAGCGACGACATCGTCGCCAGATCCTCGAAGCTGATCTTCGCCTTGCGCGGATCCGGGTTCTCGATGCTGTTGCGATAGTGCAGGTAAGGCAGCATCGGCGTCTGTGCATCCGGAATCTTTCCATCGGCGATCGCGATGCCCAACAGCATGCCGGCGACGGTCTTGGTGGCAGAGCGCGTGTTGCGTCGCGCCTCGGCGCCGCCTGCGTCGAAATAATGTTCGTACAGCACCTTCCCATCGCGGGCGACGACCACGCTGGTGATCTCATTGAAGTCGCCGGCGGTGACAGAGCGGGTGACCTCGTCGAAGGCCGGGCTCTGCGCGAATGCGGGCGCGGTGGCGAAAAGACAGAACAGTGGGATCAGAACGCGTTGCATCGGCGGACTCCAGGGAAGCAGGTCCGTACGCTATCAGCTAAGCGCACCCGCGATTTGTACGGATCGAACCATCGCGGCGGGCTTACAGCACAGCTTGAGATCAGCGCAGACGGCGATAGTCCGACGGCGTGCAGCCATACTGTTGCCGGAACGCGCGGCTGAAATGACTCTGGTCGCTGAAGCCTGCGAGCGTGGCGATATCGAGCATCGGCCGCCTGGGGTCGCGCAACAGCACG
>JBGSID010000154.1:0-5524 GCA_041751895.1 Lysobacteraceae bacterium
GATCTCCGGCACGGACCTGGGCGCGCTCGGCCTCGGTGATCGCGCCCATCCGGCAGCGCGGCGGTGCGATCAGGGTGCGTTCGACCGGCATCGGGATGCCTTTGTCCTGCAGCGTTGACACCAGCGCCTCGCCGGTGCCGAGTTCGGCGATGGCCTTGGCCACGTCCAGCGCCGGGTTGGCAACGAAGGTCTGCGCGGCGGTCTTCACCGCCTTCTGGTCGCGCGGCGTGAACGCGCGGAGCGCGTGCTGGAAGCGGTTGCCGAGCTGGCCGAGGATTTCGTCCGGCACGTCATCGGGGAACTGCGAGCAGAAATACACGCCCACGCCCTTGGAGCGGATGATGCGCACGACCTGTTCGATCCGCTGTTTCAGCGCCGGCGGGGCGTCGTCGAACAGCAGATGCGCTTCGTCGAAGATGAAGACCAGCTTCGGTTTGTCCATATCGCCGATTTCCGGCAGATTCTCGAACAGCTCCGACAGCAGCCACAGCAGGAAGCTCGAATACAGCTTCGGTTTCAGGATCAGTTGATCCGCCGCCAGGATGCCGATCACGCCACGGCCGTCCGGCGTGGTCCGCATCAGTTCGCTCAATTCCAGGGCCGGTTCGCCGAAGAACATCTCGGCACCTTCCTGCTCCAGGCGCAGCAGTGCGCGCTGGATCGCGCCGATCGACTGGGTGCTGACCAGGCCATAGCTGGTGGAGATGTCCTTGCGTTCTTCCGCGACCAGACCGAGCAGCGCGCGCAGGTCTTCGAGATCGAGCAGCAGCAGGCCGCGGTCGTCGGCAAGCTTGAAGACGATATCGAGCACGCCGGCCTGGGTGTCATTGAGTTCGAGGATGCGGCCGAGCAGGGTCGGGCCCATCTCGCTGACGGTGGTGCGTACCGGGTGGCCGAGTTTGCCGTAGAGGTCCCAGAAGACGACGGCGTTGGCTTCGTTGCGGTAGCTGTCCTGATTGCCCATCAGCGCCAGACGCTGCTGGATCCTGTCGTTCATGGTCCCGGCGGCAGCCAGACCAGCCACGTCGCCTTTCACGTCGGCCAGGAACACCGGTACGCCGATCCGCGAAAAGCCTTCGGCCAGTGTCATCAGCGTCACGGTCTTGCCGGTGCCGGTGGCGCCTGCGATCAGCCCATGGCGGTTACCGTACTTCGGTAAGAGATGCACGTTGCCGCTGGTGTCGGTGGTGATGGCTTTGCCGACCAGAATGGGATCCATGAACAGTCCTCGATGCAGATGCCCGAATTCTATTCGGGTTTGGGTATGCGATGCGTTCCGGTGTGCCGATGAAACCCCGCCTGTACCGTGACCTCCCCATGACCTCTGCGTGACCTCCGCCGGTTGCCCCTCCTGTCGGAGGGGGCTACCCTGCCAGTCCCCTGTCGGTGTCCGTGCTCTTCAATGCCTCGATTCGCTGCTGTTTCCGTGCCCAAGGCCGGTGTTTCCGCTTCTGTCCGCTCGCTGTCGCTGTTGCTCCTCGTCGTGCTCGGCAGCGTTTCCACATTCGATGCCCATGCGCAGTCGCGCCGCGAGCGTGAGCTTGATGCGCTCAAGATGCAGATGGCTGCGGCCGAAGGACGGTATCGCGAAGCGCTGGTCAAGGTCGGCAACAACGACCCTGCCGGTGTGCTCGACAGCAATGCAGCGCTGGAAGACATGGAAGACGTGATGGCGGCCTGCGTGAAGCTGAAGGGCTGCCCGATGTCGCAGTTGCTGACCAGCTACAAGCGCCTGCTCAAGGCCGATGTCGATGCCCGTGCCACCGATGACACCAATGACGACGGCGGTGATGCCATCGTGGACAGCGAGTTGCCTGTCGGCGGTGTGCCGCGTTCCGCCGAAGCTGCGGCACTGTTGAGTGCGGATGGCCAGCGCTTCGTCAGTATGGTGCAGATGAATCCTGCCGTGCAGGCCGGCATCCGCCGTTGGTTGACCGACATGCGGGTGTCATTGATCCAGACGCACGAAAATTACCAGTACATGCGGCATCTGATGTCGCCGTCGTTCCAGCGTAGTGGTCTGCCGGAAGCGCTGCTGTTCGGCATCCTGGCCAAGGAGTCGAACGGGCGCGTGCATTCGGGATCGCGTGCTGGCGCAAGCGGACCGCTTCAGTTCATGCCATCCACGGGGCGTCGTTTCGGTCTCGGCCCCGACGGCACCGGCTTCGACACGCGCTACGACCCGCGTGCGTCAGCGGATGCCGCCGCTTCCTATCTCAATGAGCGTTACGCCGAATTCGGCAACAACATCGAGCTGTGGCTGGCGGCCTACAACGGTGGCGAAGGCCGCGCTCTGCGCGCGTACCGCAACTCGGGTGGGCGCAATTTCTGGGACGAATCGGTCTACAACCAGTTTCCGGCCGAAACCAAGGACTATGTGCCGATGGTGATCGCCGCAGCGTGGCTGTACCTGCATCCGAAGGAATACGGCCTGACCTTCCCGAAGGTCGACGCCAAGCCGGCGACGATCCGTCTGGTCCGTCCCGCAACGATCTACGAGCTCACGATCTGCCTGGGCAACGGCGGTACCCGCGACGGCTACATGCGCGTGCTGCGCAATCTGAATCCGCGCTACGAGGCCGACGGCTGGATTCCCAGCGGCACCACGCTCAACGCCACCGTGAAGGTCGCCAGCCTGTACAACCGTTATTGCGTGCAGGGCGAGCGTGCAGAGCTTGCGAAACAGTTGGTGTCCAGCGATCCGAGTTCGGCCATCGTGCGCATCGGTGCAATCGAAGCCGTCACCGCAACCGCCACCGGCGAAGACGGCACCGTTGCACTCGCTGCGAACTCGCCAGCGGTGCAGCCCGCGCCGAAAGCCAAACCCAAGCCGGTGCGGCAGTACAGGGTCGCGCGCGGAGATACGCTGATGTCGATTGCCCGCCGGTATTCCTGCAATGTCGGCGAACTTGCCAAGGCCAATGGCCTCAAAGCGCCGCGTTATCACGTGCAGTTGGGGCAGCGCCTGACACTGCAGGGTTGCGACGGCTGATATTGGCCGTTGCCTGGCTGGGCGGGTTGTCTCTGCAGCGACCCGTCTATGTGGGCATGTTCACGCAGCACGGCCCAGTGCGGGTGTGAAAGCGCTAATCAGTCGGCAGTCACTTCGATGCCCGACAACTTCCACCACAGCAGGTTGTGGCGTTTGAAGATCAGCTTCGAAGGCGGCGCGGTATCGTCATCGGGCTGCAGTCTGACGGTGAAGGTGCTGAAGTCTTCGTAGCCCATTGTGGCGCGCCAATGGGGCAGTTCGATGCCGCCATCGATGGGCTCGCCGGAGCTGCCGCTTGCCGTGGCGGCAGCCAAACCGCTGCGTGCGAGGCTGCGTCCCGTGAACATCAGCGTCAGCGACTGCGGAGACACCATCGCGTCGATCGCGGGGCCGGAGATGGCGGCGGCAAGGCCGACACTCAGGTCGCGGAATGCGCCCAAGCCCTGTTGTCCATCGATACGATCGCTCACCGCTTCGGCAAACTGTCGTTTCATGCTCTCGCGGAGCGCGGGAAAGTCGACGTGATCGGCAAGCGCCTCGGCATCGCCGCGTTCCGCTGCCGTCCGCATCGCGTGGATGGTCAGCTGCGGGGCGAAATACGCCCAGGTCAGAAAGGCGAGCGCGAGCAGCACGAGAAGCGGTGTGGTGAGACGGCGCATGCGTGGCTCCTGTGTCGAGGGGATGACGCAGGAGTGTAGCCGCCGCGCGGGTCCTGGCTGGTTTCGACAACCCTGTGCCGGTGGTGTTCTTCAAGCCTTGGGAGCAGTGAGTTCCAGCATCGATCCAAATTGAATCAATGGCTTATGTCGTTCCCGCGCCGGGGCGGCCATCCTTGGTCGCCCCTGATAGGCGGTGTTGTGACCGTCCCTCAGCCGTTGAGGCTGCCCATGGACATCGCCGGGTAGCGCGTGCCGGCGACATCATGCGACGCCAGCACGGCATCAATGCTGGCGATCTCGTCCGCAGTGAGCACGATGGCGGCCGCACCGGCGTTCTCGTCAAGGCGTGTGATGCGGCGGGTGCCGGGGATCGGCACGATGTCGTCGCCCTGACCCAGCAGCCATGCCAGCGCCAGTTGGGCGGGTGTGCAGCCCCGAGCCTGGGCAATGGCGGCGACGGCTTCGACCAGCGTGCTGTTGCTTGTGGCGTTGTCGCCTTGGAAACGTGGGTTCTGTCGCCGCCAGTCGTTGTCGGCAAGGGTGTCGGCATTCGCGATCGTGCCGGTCAGGAAACCGCGTCCGAGCGGACTGTAAGCGACGAAACCGATGCCCAGCTCGCGGCAGGTCGGCAGGATCTCCGTTTCCATGTCGCGGGTCCACAGCGAGTATTCGCTCTGCAACGCCGCGATCGGATGCACCGCCGCCGCACGCCGGATGGTCGCGGCGGAGGCTTCTGAAAGCCCGAGATACTTCACTTTTCCGGCTTCGACGAGCCGCGCCATCGCGCCGACGGTGTCTTCGATTGGCACCGTGCGATCGACGCGGTGCTGATAGTAGAGATCGATGCAGTCGATACCGAGGCGCTGCAGACTGGCATCGCATGCGCTGGCGACATAATCGGGATGGCCGTTGACGCCGAGATAGTCGCCGTTGGCGGCGCGGACATTGCCGAATTTCGTCGCCAGCACGATCTCCTCGCGACGTTCGGACAGAATCTTGCCGAGCAGGGTTTCATTGCTGCCGACGCCGTACATGTCGGCGGTATCGAGGAAATTCACGCCGATGTCGATGGCATGGTGGAGTACGGCCAGATTGGTCGACTCCTCGCTCGGCCCATAGAAGTCGGACATGCCCATGCAGCCGAGGCCGATCGCGGAGACGGTGAGGCCATCGCGGCCCAGCACTCGGCGGGGAAGAGAGCGGTTCATGGTGATTCCTGGAGGGTTGTGGGGGTGACCACACGCTACGCCTCCAACCCGGAACGGCGTTAGCACGAAGCTCGCCGATCCTTGCCCGATCCTGCAGGCAGGATCGATGACGGCCTGGTCGTGCATACCGGTCGCGCATAATGCGTGGCTCCTGGATCGGACGAAAATTCCATGCAGAACAAGTCTGTCGATGACGATGCTTCGCTGCAGGCACTGGCATGGCGACGGGAGGAATTGGCGGACCGGATTGCCCGAATAGGTGCTGGCGACGGTGTACATGCCACTGGTATTCCCGCGCTGTCGACCATCCGCGCGAGTTCGCCGTCGCAGCCTCTGCCTGCCGTGTATCACGCCTGTCTCTGTGTCGTATTGCAGGGCAGCAAACACGCCTTGTTCAACCGCGAAGTGCATGTCTACGATCCGCTGCATTGCCTGGTGGTCTCGACCACGCTGCCAGTCACTGGGCGGATCGTGGAGGCCTCGCAGCAGCGGCCGTATCTCTGTCTGCGGGTCGATCTTGATCCCGAGATCGTCAATACGCTGGTTCCGCAGCTGGGGACGACTGCGCCGACGCGCGAGTCCGCCGAGCGTTCAGCGCTGATGGTCGTACGCACGGACGCCGCTCTGCTCGACGCGGTGATGCGGTTGGCGCGATTGCTGGATGA
>JBGSID010000155.1:0-2462 GCA_041751895.1 Lysobacteraceae bacterium
GCGCTCGGCGATGCGCGCAAAGCGCAGCTCGTGACCGATCCCGGTTTGATGGAAATCGCCCACGGCACTTGGGAAGGGCTGCTCGCCAGCGAAATCCGCGATCGCGATCCCGAGCGCCTGCAGGCATGGCGCGATGCGCCCGACACCGTGCTGATGCCCGGTGCCGGCGGTGAATCGCTGCAGATGGTGTTCGATCGCGCGTGGCCGGCATTCGCGCGCGCCACGGAAGGTCTGGCCGACGACGACACGCTGCTGGTGGTCGCGCACGACGCCGTGAATCGCGTGTTGTTGTGTCGTCTGCTGGGCATTCCGTTCGCGAAACTGTGGACCTTCCGCCAAGCGCCGACCACGTTGAATCTGCTCGAAGGGCCCCGCGTTGAATCGCTGGATATCGTCCGTCTCAACGACTGCGCGCATCACACCGCGTTGTTTGGCGAGGCGGTGCATCGGGCGTTGTAAAGCCGCCCCTCACCCGGCCTTCGGCCACCCTCTCCCCGCTGTGCGGGGAGAGGGAAGTACGAGGGCGAAGTGCGTTCAGCGTTGTAGGGCGGGCCCTGGCCCGCCATTGCGACTGTTCTGATCGTTTGGACAATGATCGAAACCGTCTCGATCATTGAGATGTCAGCTGACAAATTGCAGCGGCGGGCCAGGGCCCGCCCTACGACTTCTCCCCGCACAGCGGGGAGAGGGTGGCCGAAGGCCGGGTGAGGGGCGCAGTCAAGGCACCGCCCGCCCTCGCGCCGCTTCCCAAAGTGCATACCAGGCATCGCGTGGCAGCGGTTCTGCGCAGGCGCGCACTGCATCGCGGAGGCGTTCGATCTTCGTGCTGCCCACCACGACACGCGTACCGGGCAGCGACGCGACCCAGCGCAGCAACACCGATGCCGGGTCGAGTCCGAATTCGCCGCTCATCGCCTGCAGCCGTTCGTGCACGCGACCGCCGATGTGCGACCCCGGATTGAGCAGATCACCGCCTCCGAGCGGCGACCACGCTTGAATATCCGCGCCGAGTGCGCGGGTGGCATATTGGCTGCCATCGTCGAGTGCCGCGCTGTTGGCCAGCGACAGTTCGATCTGATTCGCGACCACCGGCAGAAGGCCATCGAACAGCGCCAGCGCATGCGCATCGAAATTGGACACGCCGAAATCACCGACGCGACCTTCGCGCTGCTGGTAACGCACCCAGTCGGCGATGGCAGCGGGTTCCAGCAGCGGATCGAAGCGGTGCAGCATCAGCGTGTCGACATGGTCGGTGCCGAGGGCGATCAGCGTTTCGTTCAAGGCAAGCTGAAGATGTCCGGGCGAGAGGTTGTAGTGCTGCACGCCGCGCGGGTTGTCCGGGCTGCTGGTCATCACGATGCCGATTTTCGCGATGAGCTTGAGCCGCGCGCGCAGACCCGGGCGCAGCGCGAACGCGGCACCGACCAGCGCATTGGTGGTGTGGCCGCCGTAGATATCGGCCAGGTCGAGCGTATCGATGCCGAGGTCGAGTGCGCCTTCGAGCAGATCCGCGACCGCTGCAGGCGACAGCTGCGCACCCCATGCGCCGAAGCGCATCGAGCCGAGGATCGGGGTTGGATTCGACATCGTCTGATCTCGTGATGGCCGCACGGGCAGGGCATGGCGATAATAGCCGGATGACACTCCGCACCCTCTCCGACTGGCTGGGCTATATCGAACGCCAGCATCCGAAAACGATTGCAATGGGGCTGGAGCGCGTGCGCACGGTCGCGGCGCGGATGTCGCTGCCGAAACCGGCGCGGCATGTCATCACCGTCGGCGGCACCAACGGCAAAGGTTCGACAGTCGCGTTCATCGAAGCCATCGCCCGCGCCGCCGGCTGGCGCGTCGCCACTTACACCTCACCGCATCTACTGCGCTACAACGAGCGCGTGCGCATTGATGGCCGCGATGCCGACGATGCGGATCTGGTTGACGCGTTCGAGGCAGTGGAAGCCGCGCGCGCAGACATCGCTTTGACCTATTTCGAATACGGCACGCTGGCTGCGCTGTGGCTGTTCGCACGCAGTGAACTCGATCTCGCCATTCTGGAGGTCGGACTCGGCGGTCGTCTTGATGCCGTCAACATCGTCGATCCCGATGTCGCGGTGATCACCACGGTCGATCTCGATCATCAAGACTGGCTTGGCGACACCATCGAGATGATCGGCGCTGAGAAAGCCGGCATCGCCCGCGCCTGGAAGCCGCTGGTGCTGGGCGATGACGATCCGCCGTCGAGCGTCCTCGGTCATGCCTATGCGATCGGTGCGTCGGCTGTGCGTATCGGCTGCGATTTCTTTTTCGAACGGATCGATGACGATGCCCTGCACTGGCGTTGGCGCGAAATCGGCTGCGAACTCGAACTGCCGATGCCGCAGCTGGCGGCCCCGGTGCAACTGCGCAATGCCGCCGTCGCCATCGCCGCATTGCGTGCGCTGCCGGTCGATCTGCCCGAGACGGCG
>JBGSID010000156.1:0-2736 GCA_041751895.1 Lysobacteraceae bacterium
CTGCTGCGCGCGGGCATGCGTGCGGCCGATCTCGGCGCCGCGCCCGGTGGCTGGACGTGGGTGCTCACACGCCAGAATCTGCAGGTCACAGCGGTCGACAACGGCCCGCTGCGCCAGCATGTGCTCGACACCGGACTGGTCCAGCACCTGCGCGCCGACGGTTTCGCCTGGCATCCAGCGAAGCCGCTGGACTGGATGGTCTGCGACATGGTCGAGCAGCCCAGCCGCGTCGCCGCGCGCATGGCCGAATGGTTCCGCGAAGGCTGGTGCCGGCATGCGATCTTCAACCTGAAACTGCCGATGAAGAAGCGCTGGCAGGAAACGCGACAGTGCCTCGAACGCTTCGAAGCCGAAGCGGGCCACCCGCTCACCATCCGCGCACGCCAGCTCTATCACGACCGCGAGGAAATCACGGTGTTCGCGACGATCGACCATGGACGCAAATCATGACGGCCAACATGACGGCCACCCCGCCGATCCATCCCGCCATCCCGGCCGAGGTGCATGCAGAGATCATGCAGCGCCTCGCGCTGGCGGAAGCGCAGAACGGCGTGCGGATCCTGCTCGCGATCGAATCCGGAAGCCGGGCCTGGGGCTTCGCCTCGCCCAATTCCGACTACGACGTGCGCTTCATCTATGTCCATGCGCCGCGCTGGTATCAGGCGGTCGATCTGGAAGAACGCCGCGATGTGATCGAGTACCCCATCGTCGACGACATCGACCTCAACGGCTGGGACCTCAGAAAAGCCCTGCGGTTGTTCTGGAAGTCGAATCCCGCCTTCGTCGAATGGATCCAGTCGCCGATCCGCTACATCGAACGCGGCGACTTCGGCGAAATGGCACGCATGCAATTGCCCACGATCTATTCGGTCGAAAGCGGCATGTACCACTACCGGAGCATGGCCAAGACCAACTATCGCGGCTATCTCCGTGCGGAACAGGTCCCGCTGAAGAAATACTTCTACGCGCTGCGGCCGCTGCTGTCGGTGCTGTGGCTGGAGCGTTACGCGACACCGGCACCGATCGAATTCCAGGCACTCCTGCATCTGATCGATGACCGTCCGGCACTGTGCGCCGACATCGACGCGCTGCTCGAACGCAAACGCAATGCACCGGAGATGGGACTCGGCGACCCGGTCGCGGCGGTCAACGCCTTCATCGAAGAACAGCTCGAACGGCTCGAAACGATGCAGCCCGTGGTCTCACGCCAGTCATCCGCACTGCCGATACTCAATCAGCTGTTCCACACGGTATTGGACGAAACCCTCGACTGACACTCTTCCGGGCTGTCACGGTCCTCTGTTAAGTTGTCGACATGGCCGTCGGCATCCTTCTCATCACCCATCCTGGCATCGGCAGCGCCCTCGTCGAGGTCGCAAGCCGGCTGCTGCGTCAGTTGCCGCTGAAGACCGAAGCTTTCGAGCTGCCGTTCGACAGCGATCCGGACACTGCGCTACCGCTGGCCAGCGCCGCACTGCGCCGGGTCGATGCTGGCGACGGGGTGCTGATCCTGACCGATCTCTACGGCGCTTCACCGAGCAACCTGGCGGCGAAGCTCGCACGCCTGGGCACACCGGCACGGCGGGTGGCGTCGCTGAACCTGCCGATGCTGCTGCGGGTGATGAATTACGCCGAACGACCACTGGACGAACTGCCGGCGATTGCTGCCGCCGGCGCACGCAACGGAGCGATTCTCGATGACGCATGATTCAGCCATCCGTGAATCAAGCAGGCTTGGTTCGACACGGCAGGGTTCAACACGACAGGTTTCAATAATGCAGGGCTCAAGGAAGCACGACGCGATGGCACGACGCCCGACTACCCCGACCACCAATGCCCGCAGCGAATCGTCTGTGGAGGCCTCGCCATGATCGAACGTGACCTCATCGTCAACAACCGCCTCGGACTGCATGCCCGCGCCACTGCCAAACTGGTCCAGGTCATCTCCGGTTTCCGCTGCGCCGCTACCGTCTCCGCCAAGGGCCGCGAAGTGAACGCCAAAAGCATCATGGGCGTGATGCTGCTCGCCGCTGGCCAAGGCACCACCGTCACCGTGCGCGCCGACGGCGAAGATGAAACCGCCGCGATGGACGCGGTGGCGGCACTGTTCGAACGCCGCTTCGACGAGGACCAATAAGGCCGTGCATCGATGAGACGCATCCTTTCCGGCCAGGGCGCCTCGCGCGGCAGCGTGCTCGGGCGCGCGCGCGTACGACTGCCACATGCGCTGGATGTCGCCGAAGAACGGATCGATGCCTCGCTGGTCGATGCCGAAGTCGAACGTCTGCACGCCGCGATCTCCGTGGTGCGCGGCGAGATGCACACGCTGCGCGACCGCCTGCACGGCGCGCTCGCGCACGAAGTCGGTGAATTCCTCGATCTGCATGCCCTGCTGCTCGACGACCCGGAGCTGCTGGCCGGCCTCGACGAAATGATCCGCACCGGCCGCTACGCCGCCGATTACGCCCTGCGTCTGCAGCGCGACCGGATCGCGTCGGTGTTTTCGGGCATGGACGATGCCTATCTGCGCAGCCGTATCGACGATATCGACCAGGTGGTCGGCCGCATCCATGCCGCACTGCACCGGCGCGAGGCCGAACTGCAGGGCATCGCCGGCGACATCCTGGTCACCGACACCATCGCCCCGTCGGATCTGGCGCAACTTCACGCGCAGGGCGTGATGGCGGTGGTGACCGCAGGCGGCAGCCCGCTGTCGCACAGCGCGATCCTCGCCCG
>JBGSID010000157.1:0-3391 GCA_041751895.1 Lysobacteraceae bacterium
CGGCGTGGTCGATGCCGGCGCACAGGGCTTCGTCGACATGCTCGAAGGCATCGCCGAATTCGCCGACGGCGGCCCGCGCGCGGTACGTCTGCATGCGAATCTGCGCGCTGCAAACGAAGCCGGTGATGGCAGCGATCACGACGATGATCCGCATCCGGCGCACGATAAGGTCGACCCCGATCGCCGCTGGTGCACCGAATGCCTGCTGATCGTGGACAGCGAACGCGGGACGCCAATCCCCCGCGATGCCCTGCGCGCGGCACTTGAGGCGATCGACGCCGATTCGATGGTGTTGGCTGGCGGCGGCACACGCATGCGCGTACATGCGCATGTGGGCACGCCCCAGCAACTGTTCGACGCCTGCGCGGCATTCGCGACCGTTGAAGGCATGAAGGCCGACGACATGCTGCTGCAGTCGCGCAGCGCCGAACACACGCACAAGGTCACGATCGTCACCGACAGCGCTGCGGATCTGCCCGAGGCCATCGCCGAACGTTACGCAATGCAGATGGTGCCGGTGCGGGTAAACCTCGACGGCCGCGATTATCTCGACAAGGTCGGTCTCGCCACGGCCGAGTTCTACCAGCGCATGGCCGCGTCGCAGCAACTGCCGCGTACCAGCCAGCCGCCGCCGGGCGATTTCAGACGGCAGTTCGAATTCCTGTCCGCGCATCATCCTGCGGTGGTCTACGTCGGCCTGTCCCGTGCGATCTCGGGCACGCTGCAGTCGGCGGAACACGCCGCCGCACGCATCGAAAACAACAGGATCCACGTCTTCGACAGCATCAACGTCGCGGGCGGCCAAGCCTTGCTCGCCTGGCGCGGCGCGGAACTGGCGGATGCCGGCGCGGACGCCGATTCGATCCTGCGCGAACTCGAGCGCCTGCGTCCGCTCACTCTCACCTGGGCGATGGCCCGCGACATTACCCATGCCGTGCGTGGTGGCCGCATCCCGGCCTGGGCCGCGCCCGCAGTGCGCTTCACCGGGCTCACGCCGATAGCGAAAGTGAATACCGACGGCAAACTCGCCATTGCCGGCGGACTGATCGCGAAAGCCCAAGCACCGGAAGCTTTCGCCGCCTACGTCGCCAAGCGCGTACGCAAAGCACTCGGGGCAGGCACGCGGCTGCGCGCGATCATTGGCCATTGCGATGCCATCGACGACGGCGAACGGCTGCTCGCGGCCTTGCGCGAGCGGTTGGATCTGGCCGAGGCCTATCTGGTCGAAACCGGCCCGGCCATCGGTGCGCACGCCGGACATGGCACGCTGGTCGCATCCGTGCAGCCGGCACCGGAATAACAAACGATGCGGATCGTCCTTGTCTTCGTGCTGGGTGTATTGCTCGGGCCGCTGAGTTGGGGCGCGTCCCAGCTCGCCTCGGGCAAATTCGAACCGTTCGACAATTCGACGGGCTTCTTCGTCTGTCAGGTGGTGCTGGCGATTCCGGCGCTGGTGATCGGGCTGCGCCTCGGCATGCTTCGCGCACTCTTGTGTCTGGTCGGCGCGTGGGTCGGCATGAACACCTACGCCTATGCGTTCGGCAGCAGCGAAACACAGGCGTGGATCGTGCTGCTGCTGTTCTCCTCACTGGTGTTGCTGGTTTTTCCGGCGGTCGCCGGGATCGTTGGCGGCATCGTGCGTGCAATCCTGCGAAAATCGCGCAACCGCATAGACGTCACGCACTGACTCCGTTCCGATGCCTGCCCCTCTTTTTCCCGCCTGCTTGATCCTGACCGCCTATCTGCTTGGCTCGCTCTCCGGCAGCCTGCTGCTCGGCAGACTGAGGGGGATCGATATCCGCACACTGGGCAGCGGCAACGCTGGCGGCACCAACGCATTCCGGACGCAGGGTGCGAAATTCGCGCTCGGCGTGGTGTTGATCGATATCGGCAAGGGTGCGCTGGCAGCGTGGCTGGGATTGGCGTTCACCAGCGATGCGACCGCTCACTGGCTACCTTTCGCCACCGCGTTCGCAGCGGCGGTCGGCCATGTCTGGCCGCTGTGGCACGGCTTCCGTGGCGGCAAGGGCGCGGCGACAGTGGTCGGCGGCGTGTCCGTCCTGTGGCCGGCAGCGGTGCCGGTGCTGCTGGCGATCTGGCTGTGCGCGTTGATCCTGAGCGGTTATGTCGGCCTGAGCACGGTCATCGCGGGCATGTCGATCGTCGTGCTCGCGTTGACGACTCATGCGGATACGCCTCGGCTTGCTTACGCGATCGCCGCTGCGCTGCTGCTGCTGTTCACGCATCGCGGCAATCTCGCGCGGCTGCATGCGGGCACCGAATCGCGATTCGAGAAGGCGCGGCTGCTGCACCGTCGGGCACGTCGCGCATGACGACGGCGAAGGCTTTCGACGATGCACTCAATGCCGTGTCGATCCGTTCGCAGCTGTCGCTTGCGGCAGCCGAGCGACTGGCTGAAATCGATATTGTCGACACCATCGATTCGACCAACAGCGCATTGCTCCGCCAGACAACGCCAGCGCAAGGCATCGCCGCGCTATTCGCGGAACAGCAGACCGGCGGTCGCGGTCGTCAGGGTCGCGTCTGGGCCTCGCCACCGGGCAGCAATCTGTATCTATCGCTGTCGCGCCGCTTCACCGGCGATCTTGCCCGTCTCGGCGGCTTGAGTCTGGCGGTCGGTATCGCCACCGCCGAAGCGCTGCGAGCAGTTGGCGCCGACACGGTACAGGTGAAGTGGCCGAACGATCTGGTGATCGACGATGGCATGACACTGCGGAAACTCGGCGGCGTCCTGATCGAAGGTGGCATGCAGGAGGGGCAAGCGCGTGCCGTGATCGGCCTCGGCCTCAACGTACGGATGCCGGCGGATGCGGCGACCGCCATCAATCAGCCATGGACCGATCTCCATGCCCTGCTCGGCCCGGTGCTGCCGTCGCGCAACGTGATCGCTGCCAGCGTGCTGAGGGCATTGACCGAAGCGCTCGACTGCTTCGATCGCGAAGGACTGGCGCCGTTCCTGCCGCGTTTCGACGCGCTCGACGCGCTGCGCGATGCGGAAGTGAATGCGACCATCGGCAATGTCGCGCATGCCGGTATCGCCATCGGAATTGCCGACGACGGCGCACTGAAATTACGCACCGGATCCGGCGAAAGACGGCTGCACGCGGGCGAAGTCAGCGTCCGCAGGCGCGCGATCACACAGGCATGATGGCGACACGATGACGACCTGGCTTTTCGACCTCGGCAACACCCGGCTCAAGTGCGCGCCACTGCACGACGACGGCAGCGTCGGCGACGTCGTGGCCATCGCGCACGACGGCACATCGCTTCCGGTCGACTGGGACGCCGCCCTGCCAGCGCATTTCGATAGTGCAGCGCTGACGACGGTCGGCTCCACCGCGCTGCGCACTGCGCTGCTCGATGCGCTGAC
>JBGSID010000158.1:0-5565 GCA_041751895.1 Lysobacteraceae bacterium
GGCGACCACTTCAGGCGTCGGCGCAGGCGGTGCGGGCACGGCTGAGACTTCCGGCTTCGGCGCAGGCGGTGCGGGGAGGGGCTCTTTCGGCGGCAGGAACAGGGGGACAAACGCTGTCGGCGCGGGTGCGGGCGGCACCACTGTGACAGGCGTTTCGGCCACAGGCTCTGGTACGGCTTCCACCGGCGGCGGCGCAACGACTTCCTTCGGAATTTCGACCGAAACAGGAATTTCCGGCGCAGCCACCTCGACCACCGGCGGCAGCATATCCAGTGGTTTATCGGCGGCAGGCGCAGCAATCACCTCCGCCTGCGTCGTGGTACGCTCAGGCGGCAAAGGCCAGTAACCAAGGGTTTCCAGACTGTTGCGGGTGATATCGAGGATATCGTCGCGATTGGCGCGCTGTTCCCGCAGCGCTTCGAGGTAGTACTCAACGCTTGCGAGCGCATCCGCGAAGGTGTCGAGCTGGCGGCTGTTGGGGATCCGATGGCGGTCCAGCAGCTCGATTTCGGTGTAGAGACGCACGCCGTCCAGATATTGGGCCGGCTGCGGAAGCTCGAGCATGTTCAACGCGCCGGAAACGTCGCGAAGCAACTTTGGCACGGGCTCCAACTCGGAATGGCTCCAAGCGGTTTCGACGAAGGCCACGAACGCCTGTCGCGCGCCGGCGAAATTGGTGATCGCTTCGCGGACGAGGATATCGAGCACCTTGCGGGCTTCGGAGCCGGCAAGATCATCCTCGGTGTCGGCGCTATCGCCACTGGCGAGGCGTGCAACCTGGTCGTCGAGAGACGCATCGACATAGAGCAGCGCGCCAGCGATATCCAGCAGCGCGGTTTCATTGGCGAGACGCTTGCCGTCGACGATTTCCTGCATCGCATCGCGCTGCTGCTGCACAAGGCTGCGAGCAAGACCGAGGCCAAGCATGCCCAATGTGTCGGAGACGCGCTGCAGGGCTTCGGCCTGCGGCTGCAATGTGGCGGTATCGGTCTGGCCCGTGCGCAGATAGAGATCGAGCGCGTCCTTGACGCGCAACAGATCTTCCTTGACGGCCGCAGAAACGGTGTCGAGCAGCGAACGATTGCGACCGGCGACGCTGCCGCGCGCGTGATCAAGCTCGGACTCGCTCGGACGCAGCGCGTCGAGATCGAAGACTTCGCGCAGTTTCAGCAGCGAGGGGTGATCAGAATCGCTGTGCGCGACGTGGTAAAGCAGCTGCCGGGTAGGTTCGAGCGCGGCATCAGCGCGCTGTGTATCGAAGATGCCCTGATCGAACAGACCGCGGGTTTCGCGATCGACGCTGGCGAATGCCTGGCGCAGGCCCGAACTCGGGGTCATTCCGCCTTCGCGCAACGCGTTGGCGACCATCGAGGCCACCCATAGCATCCGCCGCTGCGATTCGTCGACGGTACGCGAAAGCAGCGCCTCTGCCGCGAAATGCAGGCCTTCGGTATCGCCAGGAGCACCCTGCTCCGGCCACGTCTGCAATGCGTCGCGCAGGCGCGCGAGATAGGGCGCGACATCATTCGCACGGGCCATCACAGACTGTGCCGTTGCGCGCGGCAACGATGCCGGCAATGCACGGTCGAGGTCAGGCGCGAACAGCGCGCTTTCACTCAGGCCGGCTTCGCCGCGCGCAGCGCGCAGATCGTTGAGCATCGGCAGAAGAACGACCGAAATTTCCTTATGACCGCTCTGCAGGCGTTCCAAGTAATCCGGCAATAGCACCACGCCACGCATCAGAGCGGAGCAGGCAACGTCCCGGTCGATACTCTGGCCGGCGCTGTCCACGCCTTTCTGCAGGGTGACCGACAACTGCTCCATTTCCTCGGCGACCATTGCCGGTGCATAGAGCTCCACCATGCGCAGGGTCCCCTGCACTTGGTGCAGGAATTCGGCGCAAACACGCATGCGGCTGGTATCGGAGGGATCGTCGGCAAAGCCTTCGATCTCGACACGGACCAGACGCAGGGTTTCATCAAGCTCTGGCTTGACCCAACCCAGCGCGCTGTGTTCGATGGCATCGCGAAGAGCCGTCATCGTGCGCCTCCAGCGGCGCATACGCGTCCGGCTTCACGGTCGAAAGGGGTTCGGATCATCTCGCCAATACTCCGCAGCCGTCGCCCGATCAGGCCGGGAGCTTGAAGTCGGCAACCGAACGGCGAAGATCTGCCGCCAGTTGCGCGAGGTTTCCAATCGACTCGGCGGTCTGATTCGCACCCTCCGAGGTCTGCGCGGTGATCGACTGAATCGTGGTCATCGTCTGGGTGATGTCCGTCGCCGCGGCGGACTGCTGTTGCGCGGCGGTGGAGATGCCTTGAATGAGACTCGCGAGCGTGTTCGACACGTGTTCGATCTCGCCCAGCGCCGTACCTGCGTCCTCGGCCAGTCGTGCACCCGCGACCACTTCCGAGGTCGTCTGTTCCATCGAGCTCACCGCTTCGTTCGTATCGGCCTGAATGGTCTGCACCAGCGTTTCGATTCGCTTGGTCGCGTTCGAGGTGCGTTCTGCGAGTCGCTGCACTTCGTCGGCCACCACCGCGAACCCGCGACCCGCCTCACCGGCCGAGGCTGCCTGGATCGCGGCGTTCAGCGCCAGGATGTTGGTCTGTTCAGAAATGTCGTTGATCAGTTCAACGATCGAGCCAATTTCCTGTGAGCTTTCGCCCAGACGCTTGATTCGCTTCGAGGTTTCCTGGATCTGACCGCGGATCGAGTCCATGCCGACGATCGTCTGCCGCACCACGCTCGCGCCCTTGGTGGAGAGCTCCACCGAGCGCTGCGCCACGTCGGCCGATTCGGCGGAGTTCTTCGACACCTGGTTGATGCTGCTCGCGATTTCGTTGATGCGGGTGGATGCCGTGTTGATCTGCTGCGCCTGATGCTCGGCGGCTTCAGCCAGATGCATCGCGGTCGCCTGTGTTTCCTGGGCACTGGACGCCACCAGCACCGAGGTGTCGTTGATCGTCTGCACCAGGCTGCGAAGCTGCTCGACCGCGAAGTTGATCGAGTCAGCGATCGCGCCGGTCATGTCCTCGGTCACGGTCGCCTTCACGGTGAGATCGCCTTCTGCGAGCGAACCCATTTCGTCCAGCAGGCGCATGATCGCCTCCTGGTTCCGGTTATTCAGCTCCATCGAGTTCTCGAACCGACCCCGCTGTGCGCGGTTCAAGCTGAGCACCAGGAAGATGATCGAACCCAGCGCCAGCAGGCCGGACACGATGCTGACCCAGATGTTGCCCAGAAGGCTGGTGTCGCGCAGGGAGCCGAAGGCGGTGAAGGCGCGGAACAGGTTTTCGCTGTCGCCGAGCAGGCGAGCGGCCCCCGTGTTCAGTTCGGCGGCGGCGGACTGGGCGCGGAACAGATTCTGTGAAGAGGCCAGGATCGCATCGAGATCCGTCTTCATCTCGGCCCACTGGCCATTCGCTTGATTCAGGGCACCGAGCGCAGCCGTGTTGGTCAGCTTCTGCACTTTCATCGGCTCATCGCCGTTGCGCAGGCCGTTCAGCACTTGCTCGAACACGCCCGCGTCGCGGTTGAGCGCGTCGCCCGCGAGCGCTGCACCCGGACCGCCCGCGCGGATTTCCGCGACGCGACGCGCCATCGATGCAGCCAGCACCACCTGACGGAGTGCGATGTAGATCTGCGAAGACGGCGCACCGCTGGCGGACATCGCACGGACCACTTCGTCGAGCTGCGCCTGAAGCTGCGGCACGCGATCAGTGAAGCGTTGCGCCTTGTCCGACAGCGCGAGCACTGCTGCTTCGGAAGCGATGATCTGATCGGCATTCTTGCCCATCGGCACCCAGGTCGACGTCACCGTGCTGATCGGCCCAGAGACGTCCGGGGCACTGCCGAAACGCTCGTTGAGCAGCTTCACGTCGTTTTCGATCTGGGTCTTGGTGACTTTGAACGCTTTGAAGGCTGCAGCCTCACCGTTGATCGCATCCCGGCCGAGGTTGGCGAGCTTCTGCGAGTTCACCTGCAGATTCGAGGCTGCGGTATTGGCGCCGCCGAAACGCGCGGTCTTCCAAAGGGCATAGCCCGTGTTACCCGCGAAGACCAGCAGCGACAGTGCCAGGACCCACAACCAGAGTGTGGTGCCTTGTGTGCGGCCTTTGCCTGCGATGGTGTCCGTGACATTGCTCATGTCTAGCCTCGATCTTGATTTGATTAGCGAATGCAGTGAATAGGGTTTGCCGTCAGACGGCTGCGTGTCGGAATTCGGGGGTACGGACCAGACGTTCCAGGCTGAAAACGCCCCATACCTCATCAGCGACGTGGTACGCACGATCGATGAAACTGGCGTAACGCCCGTCGATCAGGCCTTGGGGCTCGACTTGCTGCTCGTCCATGAACGAGCGCTGGCCGAAAAGCTCGTCGATCGTCACGGCCACATCACCGCCAGGCTGACGCAGCACCATCACTTTCTGGTGCCCTTCGTGCAGCACAGAACGCGCGCCTTCGAGAAACTGTTTGAGATCCACCACCGGCAACAGGTTGCTACGGACGTTTGCGACGCCGAGCATCCAACTGTAAGCACCGGGCACCGGCGTGATCTGCGGGACGGTCAGGATTTCGGCCACCGACTCGTAGTCGGAGACCAGACGGCGTTGGCCGATACGGAAACCGATGCCACGCCAGAGGCCGGCGGCCTGCAACTGTTCTGGCAGACCGGCGACATGGGCGAGACTGCGCCGCTCGTATTCGGACAGGATCTCGAATCCGTCGATCGCGGCGGTGTCGATCATTTCGGTGCTCATGCCCCGCTCCCGAGGAGTTGATCGATACGGGCAATCAGCGCGTCTTCGCTCGGAGGCTTCACGATGTAGTCCTTGGCCCCCTGCCGCATCCCCCAGGCACGATCGGTCTCCATGCCCTTGGTGCTGACGATCAGCACCGGAATGGCTTTGGTCGATGGCTCGCGTGAAAGTGCGCGGGTCGCCTGGAAGCCGTTCATGCCCGGCAAGACTACGTCCATCAACACCACGTCCGGCAGCTCGCGTTTGCACACTTCGATGCCGTCCTCGGCGCTGATCGACGTCAGCACCTGATGGCCATGACGTTCCAGCAGGCGCGTGAGCACTGCGGTATCGGTCGGCGAATCTTCGATGAGCAGAATACGGGCCATGGTTACCTGCCCCCCGGTCAGGCGTTGACGTGCTTGCGGATGGCTTCGAGCAGTTCTTCGCGGGTGAACGGCTTGGTCAGGTATTGCTCCGAACCGACGATCCGACCGCGCGCCTTGTCGAACAGGCCATCCTTGGAGGACAGCATGATGACAGGTGTGTGCTTGAAGACCTGATTGTTCTTGATCAGCGCACAGGTCTGATAGCCATCGAGTCGCGGCATCATGATGTCAACAAAGATGATGTTGGGCTGGTAGTCGGCAATTTTCGCCAACGCCTCGAACCCGTCGGTGGCCGTAATGACGTCACATCCCTCCTTCTTCAGCAGGGTCTCCGCCGTCCGCCGGATGGTCTTCGAGTCATCAATCACCATGACCTTGAGACCAGTCAAGCCAACCGATTTTTGCGTATCGTCCATCCGCTCTCCCCAAAAGTT
>JBGSID010000159.1:0-3053 GCA_041751895.1 Lysobacteraceae bacterium
CTCGCGTTCGCGGCACAGGCGCGGGCGGCGAGCCTGCAGCGGCAGCAGGCGATGAAACAGGACGACCGCGCGCAGTTCGAAACGGTCACCGATGTCTCGCAGGCCGCCGTGCACGAGACCTTCGCGCGCTACGGCATCGACACGATGATCCATGGTCATACCCATCGCCCGGCGATCCATGATGTCGCTGTTGCAGATCGCGCATGCCAGCGGATCGTGCTCGGCGACTGGTACACGCAGGGATCGGTGTTGCGGGCCGATGCCGATGGCATCGCGTTGTCGGCATTGCCCTTGTAGGAGCGGCGCGAGCCGCTATTGCCAACGATGCATCTCACCGCGGCTCGCGCCGCTCCTACGACATCTCGGCGACCGCGTTCTGCAGCGACTGCATTTCTTCGTCGCTGAATCCCGCCGCGCTGCGCGCTTCGAGATTGAACGGGCCGTAGAGCACGCCGCGACCATACTCGGACAATAGCTGGCGGAACGTCGCTTCCGCGTCGACGCCTTCGCGTTCGCAGTACCAGCGGAACCAGTGCGAACCGGCAGCGACATGGCCGACTTCCTCGCGCAGAATCACTTCAAGGATATCCGCCGTCGCATCGTCTTTGAGCTGACGTAGTTTCACGATCATCGCCGGCGTGACATCCAGCCCCCGCGCTTCCAGCACACGCGGCACCAGCGCCATCCGTTCGAGCCCGTTGTGCGCGGTTTTTTCGGCCATTTCCCACAAACCGTTGTGGGCGTCGAAATCACCGTACTCATGATTGAATTCATTCAATCGTTTCCGCAGCATCGTGAAATGTCGCGCTTCGTCGTTGGCGACGCTTACCCAGTCCGCGTAGAACTTCGGCGGCATGTCGCGGAAGCGGTAGACCGCATCCCATGCCAGATCAATCGCGTTGAATTCGATATGCGCGATGGAATGGATGAATGCCGCGCGGGCTTCGTTGCTGCCAAAGCCACGTTTCGGAAGCGCGCGCGGAGGTACGAGCGTCGGGCGTTCGGGACGGCCGGGCATGCGGATCGGTTCCGGCGGTGCGGTGCTGTTGTCAATGACGAGTTCGCCGCGCGCGAAGGCGTCTGCTGTTGCGAAGGTCAGGGCAACTTTGTCGTCCGGGGCTGAGGCGCGGAGGCAGGCGTGGGCGGCAGTAAAGAGAGCATTCATACGTGGATCATCGCATCCGAACTTCCTGTAGGAGCGGCGGGAACC
Organism: Lysobacteraceae bacterium; assembly: GCA_041751895.1. Classification (GTDB taxonomy): domain Bacteria; phylum Pseudomonadota; class Gammaproteobacteria; order Xanthomonadales; family Xanthomonadaceae; genus Lysobacter_I. The sequence continues at coordinate 1,211 of JBGSID010000159.1, forward strand.
GCGACAGAGCAGCCAATGCTTTCATCGCGGCCGGCTAGCAGTTCTTCGGAATGATTCGATGCTGTTCCTCGCGGCTTTCGCCGCTCCTACAGGGAAGGCTTCACGAAATTCAACCCGCGAGCCGCCGCTTCTTCTTGGCTTCGTCAGAACGCAATTGCTGGATGCGCTCGAAATAGCCGGGCTCGATGCCGGTGACGTATTCGCCGTTGAAACAGGAGCTGTCGAATTTCCGCCCCGGGAACTTCGGGCCGGCGACGGCGGCTTCCAGATCGGAAAGATCCTGGTAGATCAGCCAATCGCAGCCCAGCAGCGTCTGCACTTCGTCTTCGCTGCGGCCGTGCGCGACCAGCTCTTCCGGCGACGGCATATCGATGCCGTAGACATTCGGGAAGCGCACCGGCGGCGCAGCGGAGGCGAGATAGACCTTCTTGGCACCGGCGTCGCGCGCCATCTGCACGATCTGCTGTGAAGTCGTACCGCGAACGATCGAATCGTCGACCAGCAGCACGACGCGGTTGCGGAATTCGAGCGGAATCGGGTTGAGTTTGCGGCGCACGGATTTCACGCGCTCGCCCTGCCCCGGCATGATGAAGGTGCGGCCGACGTAGCGGTTCTTGATGAAGCCTTCGCGGTATTTCACGCCCAGCGTGTTCGCGATTTCCAGCGCCGCATCGCGCGAGGTATCGGGGATCGGAATCACCACGTCGATATCGTGATCGGGGCGCAGGCGCAGGATCTTTTCGCCCAAGGTCACGCCCATGCGCATGCGCGCCTTGTGCACGGAGATTTCGTCCATCATCGAATCGGGACGCGCGAAATACACGAACTCGAAGATGCAGGGCCGCAGTTCACCTTCGGCGCACTGGCGCGAATGCAGCTCGCCGCGCGGGGTGATCACCACCGCTTCGCCCGGCGCGATGTCGCGCACCCGCTCGAAACCGAGCACGTCCAGCGCCACGGATTCGGAAGCGATGGCGTATTCGGTGCCGCCATCCGCCTGACGTCGGCCTAACACCAGCGGACGGATACCGTGCGGGTCGCGGAAGGCGACAAGGCCCAGCCCCAGCACCACGGTAATCACCGCGTAGCCGCCCTTGGCGCGGCGAATCACGCTTTCCACCGCGCGGAACGCAGCGTCGGGCGTCAGTACGCGCTGCTTGTCCAACTCGTGCGCGAACACGTTGAGCAGGACTTCGGAATCGGATTCGGTATTGACGTTGCGGCGGTCCTGCTCGAACACCTCGCGACGCAAAGTATCGGTATTGATCAGGTTGCCGTTGTGCGCCAACGCGATGCCGAACGGGGAATTCACGTAGAACGGCTGGGCTTCATCGCTGCCCTCGCTGCCGGCGGTGGGGTAACGGCAGTGGCCGATACCCACGCGTCCCTGCAGCAGCGCCATGTCGCTCAGCTTGAACGCGTCGCGGACCAGACCGTTGCCTTTGACTACGCGCAGCTGGGTGCCGTTGGCGGTGGCGATGCCGGCAGCGTCCTGGCCGCGATGCTGGAGCACGGTGAGCCCGTCGTAGAGCGCTGCCGCGACGTCGGTGGTACCGACGATGCCGAGAATGCCGCACATGTTTGATGACTCCGGAACGCGATAGCGGACGAACTTACGGATGCGGGCGAACGTAACCGCCCACGCCGGTCTTGGCCTGGATCTGTGCTTTCAATTGATCAGCGGCGGCGCGATCGAGCACCGGCCCGACGCTGACCCGAGTCAGTTTGCCCTTGTCGGTATTGACCGACTCGGTGAATGCGGTAAAGCCGGCCGCGCGGAGGCGTTCGCGCAGGGCGCCGGCTTCGGCGGCATCGCTGAACGCGCCGACCTGCACCGCGAAAC
>JBGSID010000160.1:0-1723 GCA_041751895.1 Lysobacteraceae bacterium
AGCGACCACCACGGCGAGATCGCGGTGGCACGCTGGAACAGGGCGAAGGCGCCGTCACAGATCTTGGCGAACAGCAGCGCCGCCAGCGCGACCAGCACAGCGCCGGCCCACAGCACGATGCGGCGTTTCCAGTCGTGGCCCGACAACAGCAGGGTCAGGCCGGATGGCGTTGGCGGCGACGTTGGCATCGCCGTCATTCTCGCATGCGTTCGTGGATGGCCTGCCGCACATGCCTCCACGAGGGCACGCGGATGGCACGCGGTCAGCCGATCGCACCTGCCGCACGCAGCGTGTCGGCATCGAATCCAAGCGCGTCGCAGATCGCATCGGCGTGTTCCGCGAGCAGAGGCGGGCGCTGCGGTTCCGCCATCGGTGACGCCGACATCCGCAACGGGCTGGCGATCATCGGAATCCCGTCCGCCTCGATCCGCAGCCCGCGCCCGGTGGCGAGATCGCCCATCACCGCCTCACGTACTGAATTCACCGGTGCAGCCGGAATGCTCGCGGATTCGAAACGTGCGAGCCAAGTCGCGATGCTTTCACCGACGAAACACCGGGAGAGTTCCGGGATCAGCCAGTCGCGATGACGCACGCGTTCGGTATTCGTCGCGCAGCGCGGATCATCGATCCATTGCGGGCGTTTGATCAGCGCGCACAGCCGGTGCCACAGCCGGTCGCTTGCGCAGGCCAGCGCGAAGGAGCCATCGTTGGCCTCGAAGGTCTGATACGGCACGATGGTCGGATGCGTGTTGCCGCAGCGCCGCGCGTCATCGCCGGTGAACAACACGCTGCTGGCGACATTTGCGAGCGCCTGCAGCTGGACATCGAACAAACTCAATTCGAGATATTGGCCTTCGCCGGTGCGGTTGCGCTGATGCAGTGCGGCAAGTATCGCGATGGTCGCGTTCATGCCTGTGGCGAGATCGGTGGTGGCGATGCCGACCTTGCTCGGCGCGCCGTCGGCTGGCCCGGTGATCGACATCAATCCCGATTCGGCCTGCACCACGAAATCGTAGCCGGGGCGGTCCGCGCCGGGGCCGCTGCGACCATAGCCGGAGATCGCGCAGTAGATCAGCCGAGGATTGAGTGCTCTGGCATGCGTGTAATCGATGCCCAAGGATTCGGCGGTGCCACTGCGGAAATTCTCGATCAGCACATCGGCGTCGCGGATCAGCGCCTCGATCAGCGGACGCGCCTCCGGATGACGCAGATCGACCGCGATCGAACGCTTGCCGCGGTTGCAGCTGGCGAAATAGGCGGACATGCCGTCACTTGCCTCACCGATGAAGGGTGGCCCGTAACCGCGTGTGTCGTCGCCCTCCAGCGGTTCGAGCTTGATCACTTCCGCGCCGAGGTCGGCAAGCGTCATCCCGCACCACGGCCCGGCCAGCACGCGTGCGAGTTCGAGGACTTTGATGCCAGCTAATGCGGCAGAGGGGCGGGTTTCGGAGGGGCGCGCTTCGGACATCCCGACATTCTACGGCTGGAACCTCCCGAGCCCCGTAGCCGGGCCTTCATGCGTGAAACGCTGTGTCGACGTTCTCCTTCTCCCCGCACGGCGGGGAGAAGGTGGCGCGTAGCGCCGGATGAGCAACTGTGTTGCCTGTCAAGCGATTTTCGGCTCGCCGACCCATGGTTGGCCATCCCGCAGCATGGCGTTGAGGATGGTGAGTAACTTCCGCATGCACGCCACCAACGCTACTTTCTTGGCCTTGCCAGCTGC
>JBGSID010000161.1:0-3354 GCA_041751895.1 Lysobacteraceae bacterium
GCCGCGCGCAGGCGCGTCACCAATTGCTGCAGTGCCTGGGCATCGCTGCCCAGCGCGGCTTCACGTGCCTGGCGATCGCGATAACGCTGTTCGAGTTCGCCCAGCGTCGCCGCCCGTGACTTGCGGTCGCGTGCCAAGGCCGCGAGTTGCGCCTGCTGCCGCCCACGGGCGGTATCGAGTGCGAGGCGTTTTTCGGCAATCTGCGTTTCGACCTGCTGCAGTTCGGCCAATTCGGCCGTAAGCGTTGCGGTGCGCTGGACGCGCTGGCGCTGCAGATAGCCGTAATACGCCACCTGCCGCTGAGCATCGGCGACACGATCCTGCGCCAGCATCAACTTCAGCGGCGCGTGATCGCCCTGCACATAGGCGGCACGCAACAGCGCGGCCAGCTCCCTGCGCTGCACGGCCTGCTGACGATGCAACTCCTCACGATGCCCCTTCAAGGCGGTCAGCGCGGCCTGTTCACGCGCCAGCTGGGTCTCGGCAGCATGCAGGGCACGACTCGATGCCGCGACCCGCTCATCCACCGCACGCAGTTCGCGGCTGGCGGCCCCGCGTTGACCTTCTATCTTGCGGCGTTCGGCCGCCACGTCCTTCAGCTCGCGCTGGACCTTGTCCAAGCGCCGCTGTGCTTCACGACTGATGGTCTGTTGCGCCAGGACCGGCCACGCCAATGCCAGCAGCAGCGCCAGCGCGACCACACGGCGCAAAGCTGTACTCATCCGGCGGCCAGCAGCGAACGACCACTCATCTCCGCCGGCAACGGCAGACCAAGCAGATCGAGAATCGTCGGCGCCACGTCGCGGAGCGCGCCACCCGCACGCAACTGCCTGCCTGCGCGCGCGCCGGCAGGCGTGTCGCATACGAACACAAACGGCACCGGACCGACGGTATGCGCCGTGTGCGGCTGCCCGGTCTCGGGGTCGCGCATCATTTCGAGATTGCCGTGATCGGCGGTGATCAACAGCGCACCGCCCGCCGCATGCACGGCGGCTTCGACCGCACCGATCGCCACGTCCACCGCCTGCGCTGCCTGGATCGCGGCCTGCAGGTCGCCGGTATGGCCGACCATGTCCGGGTTGGCGATATTGCATACGACGACATCGAAACGCCCTGAACCGATCGCTGCCACGAGCTTCGCGGTGACTTCGGGGCAGCTCATTTCCGGCTGCAGGTCGTAGGTCGCAACCTTCGGACTCGGCACCAGGATGCGCTCTTCGCCGGCGTAAGGCTCTTCACGGCCGCCACTGAAGAAAAAGGTGACGTGCGCATATTTTTCGGTTTCGGCAATCCGCAGCTGCGTCTTGCCGTTTGCCGCAAGCAGTTCACCCAAGGTGTTTTTCAGGTCATCCGGCGCAAACGCCACTGGCGCCGGCAATCTGGCGTCATATTCGCTGAGGCAGACGAAGCGCGAGAGTTTCGGGCGTCTCGCCGCGAAACCATCGAACGCGGGATCGACGAACGCGGCGGTGAGCTGGCGCGCGCGGTCGGCACGGAAGTTCATGAACACGATGGCATCGCCGTCATGCATCGGTGCAGCACCCGCCAGGACGGTCGGCGCGACGAATTCGTCGTTTTCGCCACGGGCATAAGCCTCGTGCAATGCAGTCGAGGCATCTGCGGCGTGATGTTCCGACTGCGCATCGACCATCGCATCCCAGGCGCGGCGCAGGCGATCCCAGCGCTTGTCACGATCCATGGCGTAATAACGGCCGCTCACCGATGCGACATGGGCATTGCCAAGCGCGTCGCATTTGGCCTGCAGCGCACGGAGACTCGGTTCGGCCGACCGTGGCGGGGTGTCGCGACCATCAAGGAAAGCATGCACCGCGACCTTCGCCACGCCCCTCCGCGCTGCGAGTTCGAGCATCGCGAAGATGTGCTGTTCGTGACTGTGGACACCGCCCGGCGACAGCAGGCCAAGCACGTGCAGCATGCCGCCAGCGGCCTTCGCGGCGTCGCAGGCGGCGCGCAACTCGACGTTGTCGAAGAAACTGCCATCCTCGACCGCCGCATCGATGCGCGTCAGATCCTGATACACGATGCGGCCGGCACCGAGATTCATGTGCCCCACCTCCGAATTGCCCATCTGCCCATCGGGCAGGCCGACATGGCGGCCCTCAGTATGGATGAGCGTATGCGGGGCGGAGGCCCAGAGCCGGGTCCAGTTCGGAAGATCGGCCTGCGCCAGCGCATTGTCGGCCGACTCCTCACGATAGCCCCAGCCATCGAGGATCAGCAGGACAACAGGCTTGGGGCTGGGGACGGAAGCGGGCATATGACCTTCGGGGCAATGACTTAGGGCAGATGCGATTGTAGCGAACCCCCTGCATCCTACGATCCACAGGGTCGGATCAGACCCCGCAACGTTCACAGATTCCACGCTCACGAGGTGCTGCCATGCGTTCTTCCCGATTTCTGCTCGCTTCCGCCATCGCGCTCGCACTGCTTTCCCCCAACGCCTTCGCCGGTAAAAGCATCGAGAAAGTGATGGGCAGCATCACCGCCCACGCCGGCGAAACCTACGGCGATCTTGAAACCGTGAACGGCAGCATCCGCGTCGAAGCGGGCGCCAAGTCCGGCGACATCGCCACCGTCAACGGCAGCGTGCATCTGGAAGCTGGCGCCAGCACCGGCGACGCCGAGACCGTCAACGGCGGCATCAAGGCCGACGACAACGTCACCACCGGCAGCCTCGAAACCGTGAACGGCAGCATCCGTCTCGGCGAACAGAGCCATATCGGCAGGATCGAGACCGTCAACGGCGAGATCTTCGTTGGTCGCGGCAGCGAGATCGCCCGCAACGTCGAGACAGTCAACGGTGCGATCGGGCTGGTCGATACCGACCTTCACGGCAGCATTTCCACCGTCAATGGCAACATCACCGTCGGCATCGGCTCCTTCGTGCGCGGCGGCATCACCGTCGAGAAGCCCAGCAACAACTGGATGCCGGTCAGCATGAAACAGCGCAAGCTGCGGATCGTGATCGGCCCCGACGCCGTGGTCGAAGGCCCGATGGTGTTCAAGCGCGAAGTGAACCTTTACGTGCACAAGAGCGCACGGATCAGCACCGTGACCGGCGCCACCGCAGTGATCTACGACGGCCCGACGGCACCGCAGGACTGACACTTACCGCACGTGCCATTCCCGTAGCCCTTGGCTCCGGATCCCGTACCGGACCCCGCCCCGGATGACCACCGGGGCGGACTTCCAGCAGGGGCGGCCGCCGCAGGACGAAGCGTAGACTCGGAGGTTCCGTTCGTCTGGAAGCCTCCGATGTCCCGTCCATCGCTCAGAAGATTGCACAAAAGCCTCCCCAAAACCCTCTTGCTGACCCTCGCGGCCACCGCCGCG
>JBGSID010000162.1:0-6321 GCA_041751895.1 Lysobacteraceae bacterium
AGCTTCGATGTGTGCGTGCAGCTCGGCGCCTTGCTGCTGCTCACGCTGTTGATCAGTGCCGCGCTGGTGCATCTGCTTCGAGACGCGGGCGTGGCGGGATGGGCGTTGTTTGCCATGGCCGGACTCGCCCTGCTTGCAGCGAGCCAGCTTGCGAGCGCGCTGACCAACTGGATGGCGGCCCTGCTCACCACGCCGCAGTTGTTGCCGCGCCTGGACTTCTCGCACGGACTGCCCGAGGGCTGCCGCACCCTGGTGGTCGTGCCGACCCTGATCACCAGCCGTGCGGGCATCGATGACCTGATCGAGGCCCTGCACGTCCGCTTCCTAGGCAATCGCGATGCGCAGCTGCATTTCGCACTGTTGACCGACTTCGCGGACGCGGCGGCCGAGTCGATGCCGGAAGATGCCGCCCTGTTGCAGCACGCACAAGTCGCGATCGCCGCCTTGAACGCGGCCTATCCGAACCGGGGCCCGGAATTCTTTTTCCTGCTGCATCGACCGCGTCGCTGGAACAGCATCGACCGGATCTGGATGGGGTTCGAGCGCAAGCGCGGCAAACTGGGCGAACTCAATGCGCTCCTGCGTGGCACCGGCGCAGAGCGCTTCGCCCTGATCGTCGGCGACATCGCCGCGATGGTCCGGACCCGCTACGTGATCACACTGGACACCGACACCCGGATGCCACGGGATGCGGCACGCCAGTTTGTCGGCACGATGGCGCATCCCCTCAATCAGCCAAGCTTCGATGTGTGCTTGCAGCGGGTCACGGCCGGCTACGGCATCCTGCAGCCGCGCATGGCAGCCAGCATGTCGGCGACGACGCAATCCCACTACGCGCAGTTGTTCGGCAGTGAACCGGGCATCGATCCCTACACCCGTTCGGCGTCCGACGTGTATCAGGACGTGTTTGGCGAAGGCTCGTTCATCGGCAAGGGCATCTACGATGTCGACGCTTTCGAGCGCGCCATGAAGGGACGCTTTCCGGAGAACCGGATTCTCAGCCACGATCTGCTGGAAGGCTGCCACGCCCGCTCGGGGTTGCTGAGCGACGTGTATCTGTACGAAGACTATCCGGCGCGCTATGACACCGACGTGTCACGTCAGCAGCGCTGGATGCGTGGCGACTGGCAGATCGCACGCTGGATGCTGCCCAAAGTGAAGAACGAACAGGGCCGCAGCGTTCGCAATCCGATCTCGCTGCTGTCGCGCTGGAAGATCTTCGACAACCTGCGCCGCAGCCTCGTCCCGCCGGCGTTGGTCCTGCTGCTGCTCGGCGGCTGGTGGTTGCTGCCACAGCCGTGGCTATGGACCGCTTGCGTACTCGGCATCGCCCTGCTGCCACCGCTGTTGGCAACGCTGGAAGCGCTCTGCCGCTGGCCGACCGGCATCAAGCCACGGCAGCATCTCAGCACGGTGTCGCGTGCAGCCGGACTCCATTTCACACAGGCCGGATTCCGTATCGCCACCCTGCCATTCGAGGCCCTGTGCAATGCCGACGCGATCCTGCGCTCGCATTGGCGCTTGTTGGCATCGCACCGGAAACTGCTGGAATGGCGCGTGGCGGCGTCCGTGGGCAGCGATATCGAGGGATGGCCGGGGCTGCGCGCCAGCCTGCGCCTGATGTGGATCGCACCGGCGCTTGCGCTGGCCTCGGCGCTGAGCCTAGCCATGGCGCGCCCTACTGCATTGGCGCCGGCCGGCTTGATCCTGTTGCTGTGGCTGCTGGCACCGGCGATCGCCTGGTGGGTGAGCCAGCCCGTCATTGATCGCAAGGCACAGTTGGATCCCCAGGCGATCCGTTTCCTGCGTCGGATCGCGCGCAAGACCTGGGGGTTTTTCGAACGTTTCGTCAGTGCCGACGACCACTGGCTACCGCCGGACAACTTCCAGGAAGACCCCGGCCCGACCATCGCGCATCGCACATCGCCGACCAATATCGGCCTGGCCCTGCTTGCCAACCTCTCCGCCCATGACTTCGGCTACATCAGCAGTCGGGTGCTGATCGCGCGCACGGCAAACTGTTTCCGCACCCTCACCACACTGGATCGCTACCAGGGCCATTTTTTCAACTGGTACGACACACAAACCCTGCAACCGCTGCCGCCGCGCTATGTGTCCGCCGTCGACAGCGGCAATCTCGCAGGCCATCTGCTGACCTTGAGTGCCGGCCTGCAAGCCCTGCCCGACCAGCCGATCGTCGGCCCTGGCGTGCTTGCCGGCCTGGCCGATACGCTGCCCCTGCTCGATGAGGCACTGCCGCCGAACAGCGCTGATCGCGTCATTCTGAATCGACTGCAATCTCTGCTTGATGCCGGCATCGCGGCGCCACCGGTAACACCGACGGCGTGGTTCGCCCTGCTGCAGACGCTGGTGAGTGAGGCGGCCTTGTTCGACACCCACGATACCGGCGCCGTAGCGCTGTCTGCGGCGGAGGTGACCGCAAGCGACTGGTCCCGCGCGATACAGCGTCAATGCCTTGATGCGCTGGACGAACTGCACGATCTGTTGCCTTGGCTGGCGACGCCCGCAGCGTCGGACGGGCGCATCGACGTGCCGCAGTTCAGCGCAATGCCGTCGCTGCGATCCCTGCACCGCGACTGCACTGCGTGGCTGTCGAAAATCGACGTCACGCTGCAGCGACCGGGCACTGCAGAACAATACGACTGGCTGTGCGAATACCGCCGGTTGCTGGCGCTCGGCGCTGCGCGTGCGGCAGAACGGATCGATGAGACGGAACAGCTGGTTCGGCAGTCCGCCACACTGGCCAGACTCGACTACGCATTCCTGTACGACAGCGAACGTCATCTGCTCGCGATCGGCTACAACGTCGACGAGTTCCGCCGCGACACCGGCTTCTATGATCTGTTGGCCTCGGAAGCGCGCCTCTGCAACTTCGTCGCCATCGCGCAGGGCAAACTGCCGCAGGAGAGCTGGTTTGCCCTGGGGCGCCTGCAGACCACGACCAGCAAGGGCCCGGTGCTGATGTCGTGGAGCGGCTCGATGTTCGAGTACCTGATGCCGCTGCTGGTGATGCCCAGCTACACCGGCACGCTGCTCGATCAGACTGCCCATGCCGCAGTGGCGCTGCAGATCGACTACGGCGCGCAGCTCGCACTGCCCTGGGGCGTGTCGGAATCCGGCTACAACGCGGCCGATGCCAATCTGAATTACCAGTACCACGCCTTCGGCGCCCCCGGTCTGGGCTTCCAGCGCGGTCTGGGCAAGGATTCCGTGGTCGCGCCATATGCCTCGGCACTGGCTTTGATGGTCGCGCCCGAAGCAGCCTGCGCCAATCTGCAGCGGCTGACCACGATCGGACTGGAAGGGCCGTTCGGCTTCTATGAAGCCATCGATTTCACAGCTTCGCGGCTGCGGCGTGGGCAGTCCGGCGCCATCGTGCGTTCGTATATGGCGCACCACCAGGGCATGGTGCTGTTGTCGCTCGCGCAGGTCCTGCTGGGCCCGAGCATGCAGAAGCGTTTCGCCTCGGTGCCCGAATTCCAGGCCACTTTGCTGCTGCTGCAGGAACGGGTGCCGAAGATCTCGGTATTCCGCTCGCGGCAGTCGGCGGACTACGAAGGGAAAGGCTTCTTCGACGCTTCCGAGTCCTCGGCACACGCGCCGATCGGCGCCAACACGCCGACACCCGAAGTGCAGTTGCTCTCCAATGGCCGCTACCACGTCATGTTGACCAATGCCGGCGGCGGCTACAGCCGCTGGAACGACCTCGCCCTCACCCGCTGGCGGGAAGACAGCACATGCGACCACTGGGGCAATTTCATCTACCTGCGCGACATCGAAACCGACGAATTCTGGTCCGCCACGCATCAGCCGACGGTGACCGGTGGACAGTCCTGCGAGGCGATTTTCTCGGAAGGTCGTGCCGAATACCGACGTCATGATTTCGATATCGAAACCCACTGCGACATCGTCATTTCGCCCGAGGACGACGTTGAAGTGCGCCGTCTGAAGATCAGCAACCGTTCGCACCGGCGGCGCACCATCGAGTTCACCAGCTACGCCGAAGTCGTCCTCACCACGTCAGGCGCTGACAACATGCATCCGAGCTTCAACAAGCTGTTCGTGCAGACGGAAATCATGGCCAGTCGCCGCGCCATCCTGTGTACACGGCGCCCGCGCTCGACCGGTGAGCGCACGCCCTGGATGTTTCATCTGCTGGCCACCAACGGCCATGCCGTCAAGGACATCTCGTTCGAAACCGACCGCATGCGCTTCATCGGCCGTGGTCGCAGCCTGCGCGCACCGCGCGCGATGGTCGAGTCCGCAGCCCTGTCCGGCAGCGCCGGCGCGGTGCTCGATACGATCGTCGCGATCCGTTGCCGGATCACGCTCGAGGCCAAAGAGTCCGCCAGTTTCGACTGGGTATTCGGCGCCACCGAACAGCGCGAAACCGCGCTGGAGTTGATCGACAAATACCAGGACCGCCAGCTGGCGGATCGTGTGATTGACCTCGCCCATACCCACAACGGCGTCACCCTGCGCCAGATCAATGCCAGCGAGGACGATGCACAGCTTTACCGGCGACTGGCCGGGCCCGTGATCTATGCCAACGGCATGCTGCGCGCCGAACCCGGCGTATTGAAGCAGAACCGGCGTGGACAGTCCGGACTGTGGGGCTATGCGATTTCCGGTGATCTGCCGATCGTCTTGCTGAAGATCGCAGACGCCACCCACATCGAACTGGCGCGCCAGTTGATCCAGTGCCACGCCTACTGGCGGCTGAAGGGTCTCGCCGTGGATCTGGTGGTGTGGAACGAGGATCACGTCGGTTACCGGCAGCGCCTGCAGGAACAGATCATCGGCCTGATCGCGACCGGCACCACAGCTATCACGATCGACCGGCCGGGCGGCATTTTCGTCCGCTACGCCGAACAGATCTCGAATGAGGATCGGATCCTGCTGCAGGCGGTGGCACGTGTGGTCATCGACGGCGGTCGCGGCACCCTCGCCGAGCAGGTCACTCGCAAGAATCCACCCGATCAGCCGATGGCACATCTGCAGGTCACCCGCAGCCACCGGAAGGAGCGGCCAGAGTCTGTGGATCCGCTGTTTCCCGATCAAGTATTACCGGCCTTGATCCTCGACAACCCCTTGGGCGGATTCACCGCCGATGGTCGCGAATACGTCATTCAAACGACGCTGGCGCAGCCCACGCCCTTGCCATGGGTGAACGTGCTGGCCAACCCCTGTTTCGGCACGGTGATCACCGAAAGCGGACAGGCCTATACCTTCGGTGAAAACGCACACGAATTCCGGCTCACGCCCTGGAGCGACGACCCGGTCGGCGCCACCGGTGGCGAAGCGATCTACCTGCGTGATGAAGAGAGCGGGCACATCTGGTCGCCGACCCCGCAACCCTGCGGCGGCGCGGAGCCGTATCTCACGCGTCACGGCTTCGGCTACAGCGTGTTCGAACACACGTCCGGCGGCATCCGTTCCGAACTCTGGGTGTATGTCGACCTGAGCGAAGCGATCAAATACTCGGTACTCAAACTCCACAACACTTCGGGCCGGCGACGCCGGCTGTCGGCCACCGGTTACGTCGAATGGGTGCTGGGCGACTTGCGCGCAAAAACCGCGATGCATGTCGTGACCGAGGTCGACGCGCAAAGCGGCGCCTTGTTCGCGTGCAATGCCTACAACACCGAGTTCGCGCAGCAGGTTGCGTTTTTCGATGTGCTCGACGACAACCGCAGCGTCACCGGCGATCGCAGCGAATTCCTCGGGCGCAATGGCAGCCTGGCCCGGCCGGCAGCGTTGCGCAGAGCGCGCCTTTCCGGCAAGGTCGGCGCGGCCCTGGACCCCTGCGCTGCGCTGCAGACCGTTTTCGAACTGGCCGATGGCCAGAGTCGCGACATCGTCTTCCGGCTTGGCGTGGGCCGTGATCTCGAACACAGCCGCGATCTGGCCATGCGCCTGCGCGGGCTCGGTCCGGCGCGCAGCGCCTTGGAGGAGGTGCGGACGTATTGGCAACGCACGCTCGGCGCCGTCCAGGTGCACACGCCCGATGCCGCCGTGAATGTGCTGGCGAACGGTTGGCTGCTGTATCAGACCCTCGCCTGCCGGATCTGGGCCCGCAGCGGTTACTCGCAGTCCGGCGGCGCCTATGGCTATCGCGACCAGCTGCAGGACGCCATGGCCGTCGTCCATGCCGAGCCACGCCTGCTGCGCGAACAACTGCTGCGCTGCGCGAGCCGCCAATTCGTCGAAGGCGATGTGCAGCACTGGTGGTATCCGCCCGCCGGACGCGGCGTGCGCACGCGCTGCTCGGACGACTATCTGTGGCTGCCGCTGGCGATG
>JBGSID010000163.1:0-4482 GCA_041751895.1 Lysobacteraceae bacterium
GTCGCCGCACCCGTCCGTGCAGCCATCCAGGCGCGGTATCCGTTCGATGCTGCCACGGGCTTCGAGGAGGGCTCGCTCCGCGGTGCGTTCTGGGTCGAAGCATCGTTGTCGGATGCCGCGGCGCCACCGGCCGACGATCGCGTCGCCATTCCGCTTTCGTCGTTGCATGCAGCGGCGCTCCGCGAGGAAATGCGCGGTCAACTGATGACGGTGCAGGGCATCGTGGGAGCGCTCGCCACGAAAGACTGGACCACGGTCGCGACACTGGCGGACGCGCGTGCGCCGGGAAGCGGTCAGGGACGTGCGGCGGGCGGTCCGGGTTTTCGCACGCAACTGCCTGCCGAGTGGTTCGAAATCGCGAGACCGATGCACGTCGACTACGCGGCGATCGCTGATGAAGTACGGAACGGCAAGCGGATCGAGACCACGCTTGAATATCTCGGACGTGCCACCTCGAAATGCACCGCCTGCCATGCAACCTATCGCATCGAAGAGAAATCCGGCGAATAGTCGAAGTTCCGGGTCCGGGATCCCCGATCGGCACGGTCCGTTTCGGGATTGCGGATGGATCCATGCGAATCGATGGGTGGCGATCCAGGACGGATGCCGTGTTCGCGCTCAGCTATCGGTGACATTCCTCCACACCATGTAGACATTGGCGCGGGCGTAGTGCGAGTCGGGTTTGGTCGAAGGCTGGTGTTCGAAGCCCATGCTTTCGTACAGGCGTATCGCCGGCACGAGTTTGTTGTTGGTTTCCAGGAACAGGGTGCGGCCATTGCGCTGGCGAAATTCGGCGATCGCGGCTTCCATCAGGGCGCGACCGATACCGAGTCCTTGCCGTTGTTCGTCGACTGCCATCTTGCTGAGTTCATAGACGCTTTCTGATTCGTGAAGCAGCGCGCAGGTGCCGACCACTTCTTCGCCCAGCATCGCGAACAGGATTGTGCCACCCGCCTGCAGGATTTCGGTTTCCGGGTTCGACAGCACGCGGTGGTCGATTTCCTCGACATAGAAATAGGTCTGCAGCCAGGCTTCGTTGAGGCGATAGAAGTGTTCGCGCAATGCCGGTTCGAACGGCACGATCCGTAGCGCGGTGCGGTCCTGCGTCGCCGCGCGCGCGACGATGGCCTCCGCGAGCCCCGGCTCCAGCACCTGCTCGAATACCGACAGCGTATGCAGCAGGTCGATGTCGTGTTCACCGCAGTGCTGCGTGAACAGGTCCGCGATCGCACGCCACAGCGGCTTGGCCGCGCGGATGTCGGCTTGCGCGCGTGCGGTCAGGGTCAATCTACGTCGACGCTTGTCGGCCGGGTCGGCGATGACATCCAGCCAACCCTGATCGGTCAGTTTGTCGGCGAGTTGGCTCACGGCGGAATGGGTCTGGCCCACGGCTTCCGCGATCTCGCCGACCGTCTGCGGGCCGCGATCGTGGAGCACGCGCAGCAGTGGAAGCCACCGGCCCTGGATGTCGAGGCCGGAGATCCGGTAGACCTCATCAGCGGTGGCGTACAGGCGGTCGCTGATGGCGCGCATGCGGCTGCCCAGAGCAACGAGTCCTAGTTGGGAGATATATTCCATGGCAATCAATAAGCATTTATGTAAGCGATAACATATTTGTTCGGTGGGCCATGCGCAAGTGACTCCGGGAGGTTGGGATGGACGTGAGCCCAGACAGACAGCAGCGTCGTGCATCCCGTCTGCACGCGGCTGCTACCCAGCTGAAGATTGAGTGCGCGCGAGCGGTATCGCGTTGACCGTCTCAGGAGTGCGTGAGAGGATCCTGTCTCCTTGCGCAGCACCAGATTGCGCCCGGATCCGGCGCGGATCGCACCAAGCGACGCTTCCCCAACGCGCGACGAAGGACCGCCATGCGTGTATTTGCACTGTCTGACATCCATGTCGACTACGACGTCAACATGCGATGGGTTCACAACCTGTCCAAAGCCGATTTTCGAGACGATCTGCTGATCCTGGCGGGCGATGTCACCCATCGGCAGACGCTGTTGGCGGCTTGCCTCGGCGCATTCGCGGCGCGTTTCGCCAAGGTGTTGTTCGTGCCCGGCAATCACGATCTATGGGTGCAGGGCGAAGCCAGAGACAAGCACTCGCTGCAGAAATTCAGCGAAGTGGCCGACATCGTCGCTGATTGCGGCGCATCGATGGATGCCTACGTGCACGGAGACACGCTGTTCGCGCCGTTGCTGGGCTGGTACGACTATTCGTTCGGCGAACCGGATGATGATCTCTTGCTGATGTGGTCCGATTTCCGCGCCTGTCGTTGGCCCGAGGGCTATGGTCCGGCCGAAGTCGCCGCCCATTTCGCGGCAATGAACGGGACGCCGCCGCCAGAGCGCACGGGCAGGGTCATCACCTTCTCGCACTTCCTGCCGCGTATCGACCTGATACCGATGTACGTGCCGCGCAAACACCGGGTGCTCGATCCCGTGCTCGGCACGGTGCGACTGGAGGAACAATTGCGCCGGTTTTCGCCGGATATCCATGTTTACGGTCACAGCCACATCAATCGTTCGGTGCGGATCGATGGCGTTCGCTACATCAACAACGCCTTCGGCTATCCGCAGGAGGACGTCATCGCCTCCAAGCGACTGCTGTGCATCGATGAAATCTGAGCCGCACGCCATGACGACACAGACGCTGGACAACAGCGAAGACAGCATCGACCTCTGGCTGGCCTACTACCAGGAGCTCGACGATGAGATACATGAGGCGCGCCTGCGGGCGTTGCTCAGTGAGGCCGAGCGCGCGCAGGAGCCGCGCTATTTTTTCGCCGACGACCGCAAATGCCATCTGGTCACCCGTGCCCTGGTGCGCACCGTGCTCTCGCGCTATGCGCCAGTTGCACCGTGTGACTGGGCATTCGAGAAAAACGAGTACGGCTGCCCCCACATCGCGCCCGACATCCTCGCCGCGTGCGCCGAAGCACAAGGGCTGCGCTTCAACATCTCGCATACGCGCGGCCTGATTGCATTGGCGGTGACCCGCAACCGGGCCCTCGGTGTGGATGTGGAGAACATGGCCACGCGCGCGGTTTCGTTGGGCATTGCCGACCGCTTCTTTTCCCCGGTGGAAGTGGCGGACCTTGGACAAGTCCCCGCGCACGCGCAGCAGGACAGTTTCTTCGAGTACTGGACTTTCAAGGAGTCGTATATCAAGGCTCGCGGGATGGGCCTGTCGCTGCCGCTGGACCGCTTCAGTTTTCACTATCCCGATGCGAATGCGGTCAGGATCACGATCGACCCCAGTCTCGATGATGATGCCGGGCGATGGAGTTTCTGGCAGTGCCGTCCGGGGCCGGAGTATCTGCTCGCGCTGTGCGTGGAGCGGCGCCCCGGGCCGCCACCGAGAATCCACCTGCGGCGCCTGCTGCCGTTGCTTGATGAAGATGCATTGATCGCAGAATTCACCAGACGCTCCTCCGATCAGGATTGAGCGCGCTGCCTGCGCGGAAACCAGCGTCCTGCATGACGCCTCTCGGGATCCGGTCGGACGGCGATGTGGATCCGTGCTCGCCCCGGGGCACGACTTGCACTAGATTGGTGCAATGTCTGCCGATCTTTCCGCACTCGACGCCCTGGCCACCCCGATCGCCTGGTGCGACCGCGATGGGCGCCTCGAAGGCGTCAATCTTGCCTTCGCGCGCTGGCTCGGGGTGGGCCCAAGGCGCTTGCCGGGCCTGCCTTTGGCTGCTTTCGAGGTAGAAGACGGGCGCTTGGCACAGGTGCTGGCGGGGCCCCCGATGGGTGAGCAACTCCGTCTGCGGCGGATGCCATTGGCTTTCCCGGGCAGCGGCGCGCGCCACTACGCCGATGTGTTGCTGTCGCGCCGCGACGAGGATGGCGGTTGGTGGCTGGAGGCGCATCCGGTCGATGAATTCCCCGGAGACGACCCCGCAACCGTATTGCCGTCGGCGCTGTCGGCGGCGCTCAGGGGGCTGGCGCACGAGCTGCGCAATCCGCTCGCCGGCTTGAAGGGCGCAGCGCAATTGCTGGCACGCCGGGTCGTCGACGACGACGCGCGCGAGTTGACCGGTTTGATCGAATCCGAAGTCGAACGTCTCGCCCAGTTGATCGACCAGCTGCTGTCACCACGGCCCGCGCGTGCGCACGAGGCGTTGAACATCCATGTCGTGCTTGAGCAGGTGTTGCGCCTCGCCGAAAGCGATGCCGGTTGGGCGGTGAAGCTGATCCGCGATTACGACCCGTCGTTGCCGGAGTTGTCCGGTGATGCCGACCGATTGACCCAGGCGGTCTGGAATCTGGTCCGCAACGCGATCGAAGCGGGCGCGGCGAACGTGACGCTGCGTACCCGCGTCGAGCACGGCGTGCGGATTGCCGACAGCGCGCACGCGCTCGCGCTGCGGCTGGAGATTTCCGATGACGGTCGCGGCGTGCCTGAATCCTTGACCGAGCAGTTGTTCCTGCCATTGGTCAGCGGTCGCGCGGACGGCACCGGCCTCGGCCT
>JBGSID010000164.1:0-2787 GCA_041751895.1 Lysobacteraceae bacterium
CGGCTGCGTGCTGGTGGCCAGCATCGCCTGCAGCGCAGCGTCGGCGTCGATGCCGGGCACGCCTTTGGCCAGCGCATCGGCGATCACCGGCATCGCCGGGTTGCCGATCATCGTGTGGGTCTCACGGCCCCACGCGGTCCACAGCGGCAGATACCCCATCCGCTGCTGGTGCGCGATCATCGTATTGACGAAGCCGGGCACGCGTTCGGGCACGATCAGCGTGTACAGCGGATGCGACGCGCGGAACGTATCCCACAAGCTCAACGTCGAGTAATACACACCGCCCGGCGCTTGCAGCACTTCGCCTTTCGGGCCGCGCACGCGGCCATCGACATCGGCGATCTGGCTGGGATGCAGCAAGGTGCGATACAGCGCCGAATAGAAGATCCGCTTGGTGCGCGCATCGGCGTCGATCCGGATACGGCCGAGCAATGCGTTCCACGCTTCATCGGCATCGCGACGGACCTGCGCGAAATCGCGACCATCGGCAGTCGCAAGATTGTTCAAGGCACCGGCTTCGTCGACGGTCGACAGGGCGACGCGCGCTTCAAGCACCCTGCCCTTGCCAAGATCGAAACCGAGCACATAGCGCGGCGCTTTGTCGCCGTCGCGCGGCGGCAATACGATGCGCTCGGCGATCGGCGCGCTGAACCGTAGTGCAAACGAGGCCTGGCGCTCGACCCAGTTTTTCGAGAACACCGTTCCCCGAAGACTCTGCGCATCGATCGCGACATCCGCACGGGTCACACGCGGACCATCGCCGAACTGCAGCCCGTGCTGCAGATCCACCAACACCTGCACGCGGCCCGGATGATCAAAGGTGTAACGCTGCAATGCAACGCGCGCGCTGGCGGTAAGTTCCACCCGCACACCGCGATCGCGCAGGGTCACGGCGTAGTAGCCAGGATGCGCGGCTTCACTTTGTTTGTCGTAACCGCTCGCGAAATCGACGGTCTGCGCATTCCATGCGTCGCCCTGCGCAGGCTGCAGCAGTACATCGCCAAGCTCGGGAATGCCGGCACCGCTGATGTGGGTGTTCGAGAATCCGAGAATGTTCGGCGCGCGATACTGGTAGCCGCTGCTGTAGCTCCAGCCGCGATCGGCGTTGTCCGGGCTGGGCTGGACCATGCCGAACGGCATCGACGCGCCGGGAAAGACATGGCCGGTGCCGTCGGTGCCGATGAAGGGGTCGACATAGGCGGTCAACGGCCGCGCGGATAGCTGCGGCGACAGCAGACACAAGGCGAGTGCGAGACAGCGCGAAATCGCATTCATGCGTGTCTCCAGATCACCGGGTTCTTGCGCGTGCCGATGACCTGCCCCGGCTGCGCGCCCGGGCACCACTGGTCGCGGTCGTTGGCCTGAATCGGGTTCAAGGCTTCGGCGAGTCGCATCTCGGCATCCATGTAGATGATGGTCATCACCGAACGCGGGCGGTCGCTCAGATTCGCGCCGGCTTTGTGGAACGTCCAGCCAAGATGGAAACTAACTTCGCCCAGATCGAAGCCGCCGCTCTCGAATGCGAAACCGTGCGCAGCCATGTTCGCAGTGATCTTCTCTTCGCTTTCATCCGAAATGCCGAGATCACGACCGAACGCAACCGATTGGCTGCGCATATAGAAGCCCAGCGGCCCCATCTCCGGCTGCACCGCCTGCAGCGGCACCCAGGCGGTGACGGTGCGGTCGCTGGCGAGCGGCCAGTAGTATTGATCGGCATGCGCCGGGGTGATGCCGCCGCCGGGTTCCTTGTACAGCGACTGGTCGTGATACAAGCGCACGCCCTGCACCTGCAGCAGTTCGGCGGCGATCCGCGCCAATCGTTGTCCCATCACGAAACGGCCGACCAATGGACTCTGTTCCCAGAGATTCATCACCTGCAGGAAGGCGCGATCGTAGGTGCTGCGTGCTTCGAGCGGCCGGCGCTCGGTATTGAGATCGATGGTGAGCCGGGTGATCTCTCGGCCATAGTGCGCCAGCGTGTCGGCATCGAAGACATCCTTGAGTTTGATGAAACCATCGCAAGCGAAGCGTGCGATCTGGTCGGCGCCGAGGGCATAGGTGTTGTCGATCTCGTTCATGGCGTGCTCGCGTTGTCGACGGCGATCCATGCGGCGCCGCCCGGCAGAGACAGATGCAGGTCGTGAAGCAGCGCGCCGCCGAATTGCCAGACCGGTGTGTCGGGTAACGGTTCGGGAATGGACATCGTCTGGCCATGCGCCGATAGATTGAAAGCCGCCCACAGCGTGTGCGAAGCGCAGTGGCGACGCAGCAAAAGCGTGGCGCCATCGGCATGCAGGACTTCCAGATCGCCATCGTGCAGTGCGGGATATTGGCGACGCAGCGCGATCAAACGACGTGTGGTGTGCAGCATCGATCGCGCATCCGACTGCTGCCGATCCACAGCCAGCGGCACGTGCGCAGGATCCATGGGTAGCCACGGCACGCCCGTGCTGAAACCGGCGTTAGTCGCATCGGCGTGCCACGGCATCGGCGTACGGCAACCGTCGCGACCCGGGCTGAGCGGCCAGTTCGCGATGCCGAACGGATCCTGCATCTGCTCGAACGGAATCTCGCTTTGCGGCAGACCCAATTCCTCGCCCTGATACAGGAAGATCGTGCCGCGCAGGCACAGCAGCAGCGCCATCCAGGTCTCGGGCGGCAGCGCAGCGTTCGCATCGTCCACAGCGCTCGCCTGCGCGCCGAAATCGAACCCGCGCGCGGCACCTGCGCCCCAACGCGAGGCCACACGCGGTGCATCGTGGTTCGAGAACGCCCAGCTCGGCCAAC
>JBGSID010000165.1:0-1847 GCA_041751895.1 Lysobacteraceae bacterium
GGTGACCAGCGCGCGGGCCACCGCCACGCGCTGTTGCTGGCCGCCGGAGAGCTGATCGGGCTTGCGATGCTCCAGCCCCTCGAGTCCCACCTGCGCCAGCAGCCCGCAGCCGCGATCGAGCTGGTCGCGGGTCGGTTTACCGGTCGCTACCATCAGTGGCATCAGGACGTTCTCCAGCGCGGTGAAGGCCTGGATCAAGTGATGGAACTGGAATACGAAGCCGATAGCGCTGCCGCGCAGCGCCGTGCGTCGGGCATCGTCCATGCCCCGGGTGGCCTCGCCCAGAAGGAACAGCTCGCCATCGGTGGGTTTGTCGAGCAGGCCGATCAGGTTCAACAGCGTACTCTTGCCCGAACCCGACGCGCCCACCAGCGCGGCGAAATCGCAGCGCTGCAGGCGCAGGTCGAGCCCGTGCAGCACTTCCACTTCGGTGGGCTTGCCGACGTTGTAACTTTTCTTCAGACCCTGGAGGCGCAGCACTTCCTGGCCGGCGTCATGCTCAGACATGGCGGATCGCCTCCACCGGGTCCAGGCCGGCCGCGCGCCGCGCCGGGATCGCTGCCGAGACGATGCCGGTGACCGTGGCCAGCACTGCCGCAGCCACCAGCAGCCACGGATTCAGCGGGATGTAAAAAAGTTTCGGCCCGAAAGTATTGAACGTGCCCACCAGGCCATAGCCCGCGACGCCTCCCAGCAGTGAACCGGCCAGGCCGAACAGCGCACCCTGCAGCAAGAACACCCCAAGCATCTGCTCTCGCGTGGTGCCCATAGCGCGCAGGATGCCGATCTCGCGCGTGCGCTGCACCACGCTCACCGACAGCACGCTGGCGATGCCCAGCGCAACGCTCAGCGCCACGAACACGCTGATCATCTGCGTGGACAGGCTCTGCGAGCGGAGGGCGTTCATCAGCTGGGCGTTGGTCTCCATCCAGCTTTCCGCTTTAAGGCCCGTGAGGCGGGCGATGCGCGCGGCCACCGCCTGCGCGGCGAAGATGTCGTCCACTGTGACGTCGATGACCGTGGCCGCGCCCGGCAGGTTGAGCAGCGACTGCGCCTGTTTCATGTCCAGGTAAACGTAGCGCGCATCGAGTTCGCGCACGCCCAGTTCGAAGATACCGGCCACGTTCACCACGCTCTCGCGGCCCTGACCGCCGTCGAGCCGCAGCTTGTCGCCTACGCGCAGCCCCAGGTCGGCCGCCAGCTGCTTTCCGATCACAGCGTCGCCGGCACCGATGCGGAACACGCCAGCGATGATGTCGTCCTGGATCGGGATGATGCGCTGGTAACGCACGGCATCGATACCTACCAGTGCGACCGATTCCAGCGCCTCGCCGCGGCGCGCGAACGCCGGGCCTGAGATCACCGGAGAAACAGCGGTCACGTGCGGTAGCGTGTCCAGCACGTCGCGCACTTGCTGCCAGTTGTTGATCGAGCGGAGGCGCTGGGCGCGTTTGTTTTCCAGCACCAGCTGCACGCTGCCATCGGCGGGCGGCAGGATGCGGTTGGTTTCCTCTGTGGGCTGCACCTTGATGTGGGCTTGGGTGCCCAGGGTGCGATTGATGATGTTGCCTTGAAGGCCGGTGATCAGCGCGGTGAGGAAGACGATCACCGCCACGCCCACCGCGATGCCGACCAGGATCAGCGTGCTCTGCGCCTTGCCCTCGCGCAGGAATTTGGTGGCAATGGTCCACTCGATCCACATCGGCATCAGTCGAACTTGGCCGGCAGTTCTTTGCGCGTGGCTGAGTTGGTGGGGTCGGCGACATCGACAGGCAGCTCGCTGGGCGCCACGCGCGCGCGATCGCCCTCTTCCAACGGGGCCTGCGCGTCCGCCAGGACCCAGTCGC
>JBGSID010000166.1:0-2860 GCA_041751895.1 Lysobacteraceae bacterium
CATACACCGTGCCCCAGTAGCGGGTCAGGCGGCCAGCGTAGCGTTCGCCCCAGACCGCGACCCCGAACATCAGGCCGAGCCACAGCAGTCCGGCCAGGATTACGGCGAGGGGCGACAGCACAGAACGACTCCGGTGGATCGATCAGAGTGAAACTGTAGCGGGGTCGGGCGGTCGCCGGGTGGACAGGGTATCGGCGAAGACCGGGCGGCGGCCGCGGTTTCGATGCGGCGGAAGACCCCATGCCCTTATTCGTTAGGCACGTGTCCACGTTCGAACGCTGTCTGAGTGAGCCTTTGGAAAATCGCTTACACTCGCCGCACCGCTCGCACTCGGGGAGTTCGCCATGGCAAGTCGATTGCTGTTGTGTTGGTCGCTGCTCTGTGGATGGCCGGCCTGGCCCGCGCGCAAGCAGCGGACGCACCCGAGAAGGCCATCGTGCTCAAGGCCGCGCACCTGTTCGATGGTGTCAGTGGCCGGCTGAGCGAGCCCGGCCTGGTAGTGGTGCGCGGTCGGCGCATCGTGGCGGTGGGTGTCGATGCCGCGATACCCGCCGATAGCGAGGTGATCGACCTGGGCGATGCCACCTTGATGCCGGGCATCATCGACGCCCACACCCACATCGCCTACGACTACGGAGCCGACTGGGCGCAGGGTTTCTACGAGGGCATGTTGCGGTTTCCGGTCGAGCAGTCGTTTCATGCGGCACGCAATGCCAGGCTGGCATTGCAGGCGGGGGTGACCAGCGCGCGCGAGCTGGGTGCGGGGGACTTCATCGATATCGCGCTGCGCAACGCGATCGAACAGGGCCTCAGCGAGGGCCCACGGATGCTGGTCGCCGGTCACGCCATCGGCTCTACCGGCGGGCATTGCGACAACTCGCCGTTTCCACCCGAGCGGGTCAAGCCGTCCGGGCCAATCGAGGGCGTCTGCAATGGCCCCGAGGAATGTCGCGCGGCGGTGCGTTATCAGATGAAGTGGGGCGCCGATGTCATCAAGATCTGCGCATCCGGCGGCGTGCTGTCCGAGTCCGACCCGGTCGATGTGCCGCAACTCACGCCGGCCGAACTCGGTGCGATCATGTCCGAAGCCCATGCCTGGGGACGCAAGGTCGCCGCCCATAGCCACGGCGATGTCGCCGCGCGGCTGGCGGTGGAGGCCGGGGTGGATTCGATCGAACACGGCAGCTTTCTGGGCGCCGACACGCTGAAACTCATGAAGGCCAAGGGCGTGTATCTGGTCCCGACGCGCATGACCCAGCTCTGGGTGGAAGACAAGGCCGACGGCTATCCGCCCAAGATCGGCGCCAAGGCGCGTGCCGCGGCCGCGGCGCATACCGTCATGTTCAAGCAGGCGCTGCGGATCGGCGTGCCGATCGCATTCGGCACCGATGCCGCGGTGTATCCGCATGGCTTGAACGCGCAGGAATTCGGCGACATGGTCGATATCGGCATGGCGCCGTCGGCGGCGCTGCTCAGCAGCAGCCAGGGCGCGGCAAAACTGCTCGGCATCGATGCCGAAACCGGCACGTTGAGCGCGGGCAAACTGGCCGACGTGCTGGCCGTGCCAGGCAACGTGCTCGCCAACGTCCGTGCCACCCAAACCCCGTTGCTGGTGATGAAGCAAGGCGCGATCGTGCGCCGACCCTGATCGCGCTGGCTATCAGGGGTTGGACAGGGGTTGGACACCCACGCTTTCGGAACCAGGAAATTATGGGTCCGGGGCTCCGCCTGTCATTCCGCGCGCGTCATCCTGCGCGAAGCCGCAGGACGCGGAATCCATGCTGACCGCAACGGCCATCGGCCCGGCGCGATCGCCCGCAGCGCCCCGCTCAGCCGCCACTCCGCCGATACCTCAACGAACTTATTTCACAGGACTCCGTTCGCGCCTGCGAACGGGCTCGTCCAACAAGCGGTTCAGATCGTAACTGAGCACGATCCAACCTTGTTCGTTATGCTGCCGACGCATCACGGAACGCCCTGAGAACGGCATTGATTCGGGTCTGATAGCCAGGGCCCTGTGCTTTGAACCACTCCAAGACGCTGGCTTCCACACGAAGGGAGATAGACGTTTTGCGAGGCATTGGTTTGAGCCCCTGGCGGACAATGCCGCGTACGATGTGACGAACATCCGCTTCTGGGTGCTCGGTAGTCTGAATGTCCTTGTCCTTGAGGGCATAGACCCGACGCCAATCGGTCTTAGATGTTCCCGAAGAGGATTTGCGCTTCACGGCCGGTCGTTTTGCGGAAGGAGATGATGTGGATTTCATGTTCTGTCTCGGTATGGGCGATGGATACCGAAAGGCCTGCAAGCAGGCCAAGCGTCACAAAGCGCTGCTCTCGATATACGTAGCGGTCATCTTCGTAGGTGAAGGTTGGGCCCTCAAAGACAAGACGCGCGTCAACGAAGTCGAAGCCGTGCTCGGCAAGATTGATCCGGCGCTTTCTCTCTTGCCAAGCGAATCGCATGGGCAGAGTGTATATACAAACAGAGCGCGCAACAACCTGGCCGCCTGGCGTAGCGCTAACCGGCGCTGCGCGGCTTTATCGCGCAGCGTCCAGCGACCGAAGGTAGCGCGAAAGACTCGGAAAGACTCGCACGGAAAGACTCGTGCGAACGAAGTTCGAACGAAGTGTTCGGTAAAGACGTGGTGGCGACATTTGAAGGCGACGACAGCGAGTCCCTGTTGCGCCATGCGCACGCAAAACTTGTCGATGCCGCCACCGCCGATGCGGCACAGCGGCAACGGTGTACCGGCTGCAACGTGGCTGTTGCAGTGGGAATGCAAAAGGTTTCACAGTCCTGTGGAGGATGCTGCATGGGGGGTTGCCGAGCAGGACATGGCTTACACACTGCTCCCCC